>JAICJJ010000252.1 GCA_025928535.1 Thermomicrobiales bacterium | reverse complement strand
TTGATGATCGTGTCGATCGCCACCGCCGTCTTGCCGGTCTGGCGGTCGCCGATGATCAATTCGCGCTGGCCGCGACCGATCGGGATCATCGCGTCGATGGCGAGGATGCCGGTCTGCAGCGCCGTGTCGACGTTCTGGCGGGCGATGACGCCCGGCGCGATCCGCTCGATCGGACGGTACTTGTCGGTTTCGATCGGCCCCTTGCCGTCGATCGGCTGGCCAAGGGCGTTGACCACCCGGCCGATCAGCGCGTCGCCGACCGGCACCGAGGCGATCTGCCCGGTCGCGCGGACCTCGTCGCCTTCTTCGATCTCGGTGTATTCGCCGAGGACGATGACGCCGACGGCGTCTTCTTCCAGGTTGAACGCCAGGCCGAGGGTGTTGGTCTTCGGGAAATTGACCAATTCCGAAGCCATCACGTTGCTCAGGCCGTAGACGGTCGCGATGCCGTCGCCGACGCTGATCACCTGGCCGACGTTGGTGATGGTCGCGGTGTCCTGGAACCCCGCGATCTGCTCCTTGATGATGTCGCTGATTTCCGTGGCGCGGACGGACATGCCATCTGCCTCTCTACGACGACGATGCGATTGCGCCGATGCGTCTTCGCGGCTGGTTCGTTCGCCGATGTCCGCCCGGCCGCGACGCGGGCGGCGATCCCAATGCTAGCCGGCGGCGGTCGCCAGCCGTGTGCGCAGCCGCCGCAATTGGCTGACCACGCTGCCGTCGATCAGTTGATCGCCAACCTGGGCGACAATCCCGCCGATGATCGCCGGATCGACCCGCGGCCGCAATTCGACGTCGCGCCCGACCAACTTCGCCAATTGCTCCCGCACGAGCGCCGTTTCGCGCTCGTCCATCGGCTCGGCCGTCGTCACATCGGCGAAGACGATGCCGCGCTCGGCCCGGACCGCTTCCTGATAGAGCGCGTAAATCTGCGGAATGTCTTCGATGCGGTTGCGCTCGACGAGCAACCGGACGAGATTGCGCGTTTCCGGCGACCCGCCGGCAAGCGCCTCGTCCAGCACCGCCAGCTTCCGCGCCGCCGGCACGCTCGGGCTGGCGAAAAAGTCGCGCGCCTCGCGGTCGCTCACCAATTCGGTCAGCCGGGCCAGATCCGATTCCCAGGCGTCGAGCGCGCCTTTTTCCCTGGCCAGTTCGAACACCGCCTGGGCGTAGCGTTTGGCCGCAGTGCTCGCCACGGCGCCTCCTCTCGCTCTCGGGCCGCGCCCCCTCGGCACGACCAATCATGCATGCAAACACGCCGACCGCTTCAACCCGACAAAGCCCCCAGCGGGATGGGGGCGGAAGCCGGGGGTTGGTCGCCGGCGGCGCGAACCGCCGCGTCGGTTCAGGACGCGGCGTCGCCGGCGCCGTTGGCGGACGAGCCCGCCGACGACAGCGTTTCTTCGATCAGGCGGGCCTGCGTCGTCGGATCGAGTTCCTTGCGGACGATCTTCGACGCCGCCATCACCGCCAGATCGGCGACTTCCTGCCGCAGTTGCTGCCGCGCCAGCATCGTTTCCTGCCGCAGCGCCGCTTCGGCCCGGGACAGATATTCTTCCGCCTGCCGGTTCGCCTCGTCCCGCGCCCGGCCGATGATCGCGTCTTCGGCTTCGCGCGCCTGGCGGACGATGCGCTGCGCTTCCTGGCGCGCTTCGGCCAGCAATTCTTCGTTGCGGGCGGTGGTCGCCGCCAGTTCCTGCTGGATTTCCTGCGCGGCTTCCATGCTCGCCCGGACACGCGCCTGCCGCTCGTCCAGCATGCGGACGATTGGGCCAAGCGCGTAGCGCCAGAAGAGCCAGATGAAGATGAGGAACGCGATGATCTGCGCGATCAGGTTCCAGAGATTCAGGCCCAACGCGGCCATGTGCTCTTCGACTCCTTCGCGCCGCGCCTCGGGACGAATCCCGCCGCGCGGCCGCCACGGATGAGGTCGCGCCCGGCGGCCGGAACCGCCGGGCGCGACCGGATTAGACGACGAACGCGATGATGATGGCGATGACGAAGGCGTAGATCGCGACGGCTTCGGCCAGCGCCGCGCCGATGATCATCGTCGTCCGGATGTCGCCGGCCGCCTCCGGATTACGGCCGAGCGCTTCCATTGCGCCGCGCACCGCCATGCCGATGCCGAGCCCGGGGCCAATCGCGCCGAGACCGATCGCCAGCGCAGCTCCGAGCGCTTTCGCGGCAGCAGGATCCATCTTCCAACACCCTCCCTTGGCGCTCCGTTCCCATCTGGACGGCGCCGTCGCATTGCTCTGCGGGCGGCCCCGTGGCCGCGCCGTTGCGTCGATGAGGCGTGGCCCGAGCCAGCCGCCTCGCGGTTGGTATCGAACCGCGCGGAGACGCGCGGAATCGAGCCTCGGTCAGTCCGCTCCGTGCGCCTGCGGTTGCGGCGCGACGGGCGCGGGGGCATGCGCTTCCGCATGCGCGTCGTCGTGCCCGCCTTCGGTGGCGAGCACGATGTAGATCATCGTCAACAGGGCGAAGACCAGCGCCTGGATCGTGCCGAACAGCAGTTCCAGGCCGATGAAGACGACCGGCACCGCGAACGGAATGATCGCCACGCGAATCGCCGACGCCAGCGCGTACATCACGCCGAGCAGGATTTCACCGGCGAAGACGTTGCCGAAGAGCCGGGCGCTGAGCGAGATGATGCGGGAAAATTCGGAGATCACTTCGATCGGGAAGAGGAACGCCGGGTTGGCCATGTGCTTGATCCGGCCCGCCACGCCATGCTGGCGGATGCCGAGAATCTGGACCGTGACGTAGGTCACCAGCGCCATGCCGACCGTCATGTTCAAATCGGCGTTGGGCGCGCGCAAGAAGGGCACCAGCACCTGATGGCCTTCTTCCGCCGCAGCCGGAGCGGTCGCCGCCGCGGCTTGCCCGACCGCGGCCACTTCGTTGCCAGTCGCCGCGTGCTGCGCCGTCGCGACGGGCTCGTTTTCGTAGAAGCCGATCGTGCCGACGCCGGGCAAGACGCCGACGTAGTTGGCGAAGGCGATGAAGATGAAGATGCCGCCGATCAACGGAAAGATCTTCCGACCGGCGGCGCGGCCGGCCGTGCCGTCGACCAGTTCGAGCAGGAATTCGACGATCATCTCGTAGGCCGCCTGCCAGCGGCCCGGGATCAGTTTCGCGTTGCGGGCGATCGCCGCGCCGACCAGGATCAGCAACGCCATCACGATGAGCATCGTGATGAAGGAGTTGGTCACCGGCAACGGCCCGAGATGGAACAGGGTCTCCGGGGCCAGCGAGACATGAACTTCCATACGCTCGACGTTACTCCTCGTCCCCCCGGGACCGTCGTTCGCGCGCCGGCGCGCCGCCGAGGCGGCGGGTCAGCCGGCCGCTTCGGCTCGGGTTGCCGACGTTGGCCAACTCCCACAACTCGTAGCCGGAGACGATCAAACCCAGCGCCAGGCCGACGAAGGTGAAGATCGGCTCCGTGCCGCGCCAGCGGTCGATCAAAACGCCGCCCCCGATCGTCAGGATCAGCGTCACCACGATCGAGCAGCCCAGCCCCGTCGCGAGCCCAATCGATCCGAGTTGGGCACGCCGCTCGGGCGTGGGGTGGTCGTCCGCCACGTCGCGCTCCAGTTCCACATACCGGGGCTGAACTTTACCACAAGTCTGATTGGCAAAGGCGAGGAGAGAGTGCTAACCGCTCGGCACGCCTGCCATGCCGATCGGCCAAGGCGTCGCCGCTCGGTCACGATGCGGGATCGCGCGTCGCCCCAGTCAGCGGCATGAGCGTCAGGAACGCTTCTTCGGCCCGGGTGAGCGCGCGGTCGCGCCGCCGGATGAGCCAGAACGACCGCTCGCAAGCCCAACCGGCCACGGGCAAATCGACCAGGAGACCAGCCAGACGCTCCGCTTCGATGGCGTAAGTCGAGAGCAGGCCGATGCCGAGCCCGGCTTCGACGGCGCGTTTGACCGCCTCGTTGCTCCCCAACTCGATGACATGGCCCGGTCCGCAACTCGATGTCCGCAGACACCCCTCGGCGAGCGCCCGCGTCGCCGACCCTGTTTCCCGCATCACGAATTGCCGCCCGCAAAGCGCCAGCGGCGCCAGCGGCGCTTCCCGCAGCAACGGATCGCCGGCCGCGACAAACGCCACGATGCGATCGGTGAACACCGGCTCCGCGCGCAGGTCGGGCGCGACCGGCTCCTGGCCCACGATCGCGAAATCGAGTTCGCGCGCCGTCACCCGATCGACGATCTCGGCGCTGTTGCCGATCGTGACCGACAACCGGACGCCGGGATGCGCCCGGTGAAACCGCCCGAGATACGCCGGCAGGATTTGCTCGCCGACGGTGCTGCTCGCCCCGACGATCAATTCCCCCGCCTCGACCCCTTCGAGATCGGCGACCGCTCGCCCGGCCTCATCGACGAGCGCCAGAACGCGGGCGGCGTAGTCGGCGACCAGGCGCCCAGCCGGGGTTGGCGCGCTGCCGCGGCCATCGCGCTCGAGGAGGCGCGCGCCGTAGTGGCGCTCCAAGGCGCGGACCTGGGCCGAAATCGCGGGCTGGCTCAATCCCGAGCTCGCAGCTGCGGCGGACATCGTGCCGTGCTGGATCACCTCGACAAAGAGCGCGAGGGCTTGCAGGGTCGGCCGCTCCGGTATCACGATTGCTTATCCCTTCGATCGCAAATCGCTATTGGGAATGATGGCACAGACAGCGTACCGTGGTCGCGGCGGTCATGCCGCCGCGGACGATTCCGCCTGCGTCTGCATTTTCGATGCGTTGACCGCGTTGCCACGCCAGGAGCCGCTCATGAGCGACATCGATGCCCCGGACCTGATCGCCGTCGATGCATTGCGGGCGATGCTCGAAGCCCACGCTCCGGTGACGATTCTGGATGTCCGGCCGACCGCGGATCGCGCCGAGTGGTCGATCCCCGGCAGCGTTCACGTCGACGCCTACGACGCCCTCAAGGCCGGCGATGCCGCCGCTCTGGCGGCGATCGACCTGCCGACGGACGCGCCGGTCGTGACCGTCTGCGGCACGGGCAAGGTCAGCCTCGTGGCCATGGCCCAGTTACAAGCCCGCGGCTACGACGCCCGCTCGCTCGCGGGCGGCATGAAGGCCTGGAGCCTGGCCTGGAACACGGCGGCGGTTCCGCTGCCGGACGCCGAGGCGACCGTGATCCAGGTCCGCCGGACGGGGAAAGGCTGCCTCTCTTACCTGAT
>JAICJJ010000360.1 GCA_025928535.1 Thermomicrobiales bacterium | reverse complement strand
CGCCGGGCATGACGACTGCTGTGAAAAACTCCGTTGTTCATGCCGTGATGGCGCCGCCCCGCGGCATGACGACTCAGGATGACGATCTCTTGACGCCGTCTCGACTTCTCGCCTTCTCGACTCCTCGCCCCGTCACTCGCCGACTTGCTGTCTCCGGAGGCCACGCATGAACGAATTGCTCGTCGCGCTGTTCGACCACAATCGTTGGGCCAATCTGCGGCTGATCGACGCCTGCGCCGAGCTCGACGCGGCGCGTCTGAGCGAAAGCGTCGTTGGAACGTACGGCGCGATCGCCGACACGTTGGTGCATCTCGTCGCGGCCGAGGGACGCTACGTCGCGGGGTTGGGCGACCGCAGCGGCCGGGCGCGCGCCATTTCGGAGGCGAATCCCTTTCCCGGCTTCGACGCCCTGCAGGAGCACGCGGCCTGGAGCGGCGGCTGGCTGATCGATTTCGCGACCACGGCCGAAGGCGACCCGATCCGCGAAGACGACTGGAGCGGCGAAATCGAACGGCTCCCGACCTCGCTCTTCCTGACCCAGGCGATCAACCACGCGACCGAGCACCGGGCCCAGATCGCGACGATCCTGACCCAACTCGGCATCGAGCCGCCGGAAATGGACGGCTGGCGATGGGCTTTCGAGACGCGCGACATCGGATGAACGCCGGCAAGCGCCTGGGCGGCGCCGATGATGCCGGCGCTGCCCAGGCGCTTATGTTCCCGGAATCTCCCCACAGGCGACGACTGTGCCGTAATCTGCCGCGCTCTTGTGAACGGCGATGGCCGCCGGCGCGCGTTGCAGATCGGCCAAGGTGGTGCGCAACGTCGTCTGGCTGCGGCCGGTCGCGTCCGGGTCCGCCAGGAGAAACGCCGGAGACGGATCGAGCGCGGCGCACGTGCCATGCTGGATGACCAGCAGCTCGCCGCCCGTGGCGCCGCGCAACGTGACATCGACCAATGTCGCGTCGCCCTGCGGCGTCAGCACCGCCAGGCCATCGACGCCGGACCCGCCTTCCGCAGCGAGCCGAACGGCCAGCGGGGCGCCGGTCGGCGCCGCCGGCAACGGCGTCGCCGCCGCGGACGGGACCGGCGTGCCGGCGGTCGGCGTCGCCGGAACGGCGAGGCCGCGGCCGTCGAGATTCCAGACTTCGAAATCGCGATAGCGCGTCACGTCGCCGGCCACGACGTCGGAGACATCGAAGCCGCTGCCGAACCAGACATTGCCCGGCGCGTCGATCGCCGACACGTCGAGCGACGCAATGAAGCGGCCATTGACCGAAAATCCCGCCGTCGGCCCGGCCGCGACCACCTCGATCGTGTTGACGCCGTTCGGCTTCAGGTCGATCGACGGCACGGCGCCGGTCGCGATCGCCGGCTGGGAGCCGTTTTGCAACGTCCAGCGGCCGAGCGAATTGATGATCAGCCGGTAATGCTCGCCGGACGATTGATCGCGGAAAGCGAGCCCGACATCCCAGCGATGATCCCGGCCCGGCGGCGCAACGAAGCGGACCAGCGCGTAAAAGTCGCGCGCGTGGACGCCGGCATCGACGACCGACGCCTCTCCTTCGCTCGTCGTCAATTCACCGGTTTTCGGACCGGCGGCGCTCGGCTCGGAGCGGGCGACGGCAACCCATCGATCGAACGTCTGCGCTTCGACCGGCGCGAGCGCGGTCGGAGTGGCGGCAGCGGCCGTCGGTTCGAGCGACCAGACCGTGAACGCCTTGACCTGGGTGGTCCGGCCGCCGAGCGCGTCTTCCGTGAAAAAGCCGGACGCGGCGAAGACATCGCCGGCCGATTGGCGCGATGAAAGATCGAGCGTCGAGACGAATTGACCGTTGAGCGCGAAATAGCCGGTGTTGCCATTGGTCGCCAGTTCGAGCGTGTTGGAGCCGCCGGCGTCGACATTCAGGCCTGCTGCCGTCCCGGAGGCGATCACCGGGCCGAGACCGTCCTTGAAATACCAATCGCCATCCGAATCGATCACCAGTTTCAACTGGGCGTCGTCGCCGCCGTCGCGGAAGCCGAAGCCGATGTCCCAGGCGTGTTCGCTGGCGGCGTAGGGATTGACGAACGTCGCGGTCACATAAAACTGGGCGAGCGAAACGTGCGCGGGAATCTTGTTGAGCGAGCCGACGGCGAGCGGCACGGAGCCGGCGAGCGGGCCGGCGACGCCGGCGTGCTTGACCGCTTCGTCCTTGAGATTGGCGAAGACCTGCGCCGCCGGCAACTGACCTTTCGCGGGGAGGGCGATGCTGTCGATGACTGGCCGCGCCAATTGCACCTGTTGCGGCAATTGATCGGCCGGGGCGACGACCGTGGCGACGATGACCGATTCCCCCTGGACGAGGGTGCGGCATTCGAGATAGTCGCCGACATCGACCTTGGTTCCATTTTGGGTGGTCAGCGTCGCGGTGAAAGCCGCAAACGTCGCGCCCCCTTGCGAGCCGGCGATCGGCTGGCCGTTGGAGCCTTTCAACGGGGCGAATCCCGAAACGCTCGATTCGCTGGCGAGCGCTTGCGCTTCGCCACCGATGCAGGCGTTGGGATCGCCGCCGTAGCGCCGGGAGCCCTCGATGTAGAGGGTGCCGTTGGCGTTGTAGAGGAGCAGGCGATCGAGCGCGTCGGGTCCCGCCGCTTCCAGCGTCGCCTGCGGATCGGCCGTCCAGACCCGTGAATTCCAGGTGACGGTGTAGCCGTAGGTGGGACTCGTGTACGTGCTGCCCTGAATCTGGGCGGCGGTCGGCAACCAGCCGCCGACGACGAGCACGGCCAGCAGCGGCAGCACGGAAACGAGACGAGCGCGCGACGCCATCGACGCCTCCTCCGTTCGGGCGAGCCGCCCGGAGCGGGGCGTCGCCGTGGCGCGATGCTACCACGCGCCCAAAGGACCCACCGGACGGCTCTGCCGGGTTGGCCGCGTCGACTCAGCGGCGGCGGCCCGACATTCCGCCGACAAGGCTGATGTAGTAGAGCAACGTCATCAGCGACGACGCGAACGAGGCGACGTAGGTCCAGGCCGCGGCATTGAGCATGTCGTCGACGCCGCGCGCTTCATCGACCGTGACCAGGCCCGCCCGCCGCAGGGCGTCCTTGGCGCGGGTCGAGGCGTTGAATTCGACCGGCAGCGTGACCAGGGTGAAAACCGTCGCCAGCGCGAAGAGGCCGACGCCGATCCAGGCGACGGTCGGCTGCTGCAGCAGCAACCCGCCGATCAGGACGATGTAGCCGACGTTCGAGCCGAAGCCGACCGCCGGCACGATGGCCGAACGAAACTTGAGCGGCGTGTAGCCGGTGGCATCCTGCATGGCGTGCCCGGATTCGTGCGCCGCCACCGCCATCGCCGCGATCGAAGCCCGGCTGTAGACCCCTTGCGACAGGCTGAGGGTCTTGTCACGCGGATCGTAATGGTCGGTCAGATCGCCCGGTATTTCCTTGATCGGCAAATTGCCGAGCCCGGCCGTCTGCAGCACCTGGTGCGCCGTTTGCGCGCCGGTCAAGCCGAGCGTGTTCGGAATGGCGCCATATTTCTTGTACGCGCCTTGCACCCGCGATTGCGCCCAGAGCATCAGGAGCAATCCGGGGATCATGAAGATGAAGTAGGACGGGTTGATGTACATCGCGCATTGGCCCTCCACGGCCGCCGCATGCGGGCGACGCGCCGGGCTGTCCGATGAGCCGCATTCGCTCGGTCGAATTGTACGACTCGGCGGAGTCGGGAAGTCGGGAAATCGGGAAGTCGGGAAGCGGAAAGTCGAGGCGGCGGCGCTCTCGAACCGTCATTCCGAGCCGCAGCGAGGAATCCGTTCTTGTGCCGTCGGTTGCATTCTCGCAACGAGCACGGATTCCTCCGGCGTCGGAATGAAGAGGTGGGGTGGAACGTCGCGGCGCGACTCTCAACTCGCCGACTCCCCGACTCCCCGACTTCCCGACTCGTCCCAACCGGGTACACTCGCCGGGTGGGAAAGCGCGCCGAT
>JAICJJ010000092.1 GCA_025928535.1 Thermomicrobiales bacterium | reverse complement strand
TAGGGCGTGTCTGCAAAGTCACAACCAGAGGAGAATGCAGGCCAAGGTAAGCAAGGCATGGAAGGTTTCCTCCAATTTCTCGTAGCGGGTGGCGATCGCTCGGTGCTGCTTGAGGCGATTGATCGTGCGCTCGACGACGTTGCGTTCGCGGTAGGCGGCGCGATCGAAACGGACGCCGCGGCGCGATTCGGTTCGGAGACGGGGGATGACCGCGCCGATCCCCCGGCGGCGCAGATACGTGCGGATGGGGCGACCGGTGTAGCCCTTGTCGCCGACGACCCGCGCGGGCCGGATGCGTGGCCGGCCGCCCCCGATCCGTTTGACCGCGCCCCGTTCCAGCAGCGCGGCGACCTGCGTCGCCTCATGCCGTTGGCCCGGCGTCAGGACGACGCAGATGGGCTTGCCGCTCCGTTCGGCCCGGAGGTGAATCTTGGTCGAAAAGCCGCCGCGACTGCGGCCGAGGGCTTGGTCGCCGCCCCTTTTTTCGCCCCGGCCGCGCTTTGGTGCGCCCGGATCGTCGTGCCGTCGAGAAAGTGGAGGAGCCAGTCGAGGTCGCCGGCGGCGTCGGCCTCGGCTTGCAGCGCCGCCAGCGCCCGGTCCCAGACGCCGGCCTGCTGCCACCGGCGCCAGCGGCTGTACACCGTCTGCCACGGCCCATACCGTTCCGGCAGATCGCGCCACGGCGCCCCGGTCGCCAGTCGCCAGAGGATGCCGTTGACGATGGTGCGATGGTCGTGCGCGGGCCGGCCCGTCGCTGACCGTTGCGGCGGCAGCAGCGGCTCCAGTTTCGCCCATTGCGCGTCGGTCAGTTCGTGTCGTCGGATCATCCAGCAAGGCTACCATGCCTTTGCAGACACGCTCTAGGCGACGGAGATGCCCGATCTTTCCGCGATCGCCCGGCTGCTCATCCTGGCGGGGGTCATCCTGGTCGCGGTCGGAATCGTGCTGCTTGCGGCCGGGCGGATTCCCGGCATCGGCTGGCTCGGGCGCCTGCCGGGCGACATCACGATCCGGCGCGGGCCGGTCACGATCTTCGCCCCGATCGTCACCTCGCTGCTGCTCAGCCTCCTGCTGACGCTTATCCTGAACGTTATCTTCCGCCGGTAATCGCGACAGACAGTCGAGCGCGATGACCGCCGCCGAAATGCCGGGGGCGTGGTAGAGTCACACCGCCATCGTGGGCGGTGGCGAGCCGAGCCGGCCAGTCGTCCCGTTGCGGGCAGCCGCCGGTTCAACCGACGCATGGTCCCGCCAGCAGAAGGGAGCGACGATGGAGTTGGCAACGGCTCGTAGGGAGGGATTGCCCCGTTTTCGCCCGCGCGCCCGGCTGGCGAGCCTGGCCGCGCGGGGGGCCCTGGTCCTGACGCTCCTGCCGGTGGCGGGCGCTCTCGGCGTGGCCGTTCCCGCTCACGCGCAGACCGCCGCCTCGACGACCGCAGCCGCGGCTCCGGCCAGCAGCATCGCGTTTCTGCAAGCGCCGCTCGACGAATCGTCGAAACAGTGGCAGGTCGCGCACGATCTCATCCAGCGGGCCGGGTTCGGCTCCGCGCTCGACGAATTGCAACACAACCTGACCGATTCGTCCGGCCGCCCCTTGCCGCTCGATGCGTTCCTCGGGGGCGAAGCGGGCATCGTCGTCAGCGACGCGGCCATTGAAAAGGCGGTCGAGTCGAGCGGTCTTTCCGGTCCGAGCATGGCCGACATTTCCGCGCTGCTCGGCACGCCCACCGCGACGGCGCCGCAAGCCGAGCAACCGGCCGGGTGGGCGCTCATCCTTGACGCGCGCGCGCCGAGCACGGCCTTCGCGGGGCTGCGCCAGGCGGTCGCCGATCAGGCGTCGCAGGCCGGCGCATCGGTGCAGCAAGCCACCTATCAGGGCGTGCAGATTTCGTTCGCGCCGGGCAACGGCGCCGACGTCAACGGCATGGCCGTGGCGCAAGTCGACAAGCACATCCTGCTCGCGCAGACGCCAGTCGATTTGCAGGCGGTGATCGACACCGCCAAGGGAGCCACGCCGTCGATCGAATCGCTCGCGGCATACAGCAAGATTCGGCAGGCGCTCGCCGGCGACAATTTGCTGTTCGGGTTCTTCAATCTGCCGGCGGCGATGAAGGCGCAGGCGGCGACCGCCAGTTTCGGCGCGGCCGGCGCCGCCCTGGTGGGCGAAGCGCGCTACACTGGGCTGACGATCAGCGCCGACCAGCCGGGATTCCGGATGGAGACGGTCGAAATTTCGGCCGACGGCTCGCCGTTGCCGGCCGGCGCGGCGCCCTATCAATCGGACCTGCTCAAGCACACGCCCGAAGACGCACTCTTCTTCATGAGCGCCCAGGATCTCGCCAAGACGGGCGTGCTCGACGCCCTCGGCGCGGCCGCGGTCGGCATGGCGACCGCCGGCATGGCCGGGCCGGCCACGCCGGCGGCGGGCGAATCGCAGGACGCGTTCATCGCCCGTCAATACGAAAGCATCGCGGCGCTGATCGGGTTCAATCCGCAGACGGAATTGCTGCAGCAACTCGTCGGCGAATACGGACTTTGGTTGCGCGGCAAAGCCGATCCATCGACGCTCGCCGCCCTCTTCGTCTCCGGCGTGAAAGACCCGGGCGCGGTCGCCAATGCGTTGTCGCAGGTGACGATGCTGATCCAGGGCAACAGCGGCGGCGAGACGACCGCGACGACGCGGACTGTGGCTGGTTCCCGGATCACCACGCTGCCGACCGAGCCGGGCGCGCCGTCGCTCGAATATGGCGTGATCGGCAATCAACTGGTCATCGGCGTTGGCGACGCGATCGACCAGTTCACCGCGTCAAGCAGTTCGAGCCTGGCCGACAACGCGCAATACCAGGCGGTGATGGCGACGCTGCCGACGGACATGAACGGCTCGCTCTATCTCGATCTCTCGCAGGTCATCCCGCTCGTGCAGGCCGCCGAACAGGGATCGGCCGCCGAAACGGCGCCGATCGGCGCGGCGCCGTCTGCGATGCGGGACGCCAGCCCCGATTGCGGCAACTACCCGAACCAGGCGGCGGCGCAAAAGGCGTACGACTCGCTCGAGCCAGGCACGTTCAACCTCGACCAGAATTTCAACGGCGTCGTCTGCGAAGACTATTTCGCCACGCCGTCGGCGGCGACGCCGATGGCGGCGACGGCGCTGGCCACGCCAGTGATGGGAACCGGACGTGAAATGGCCGCGTCTTCCATCAAGGCGTTCGCGCTCGTCGCCTACGACAAGGATGGGATGCGGCGGACATCGTCGATCCTCTACATCGAAGGCGCGGGTTCCTGAGCGATCGCGTCCGGGTCGAATGAACGGCCCGGCACGATTCTGGCTATCGCAGCCGGTGCGACAAGGAGGCAGACGCATGCAAACGATCGACGTAGTGCAAGCGCCGGGGGGATGGCGAGAACGGGCCGCGCGGATCGCGGTCGCCGGCTCGCTCTTGCTCGGGGTGATGGCCAGCGCGCTGCCGGCGGCGGCGCAAGGCACGCCCATGGCGCAAGCGGCGGGCGCGGCGCCGAAAACGGCGGCGGCGGCGCCGGCCGACGCGGCCGCGTTCATCGAATTCGACACCAATTCGAATTCGGCGCAATGGACGCAGGCGGCCCAACTGCTCTCGCGGCTCGGCATGCCGAACGCGTTCGACCAGTGGAAAACGAAAGCGACCGAACACGAATCGCAAAACGGCATGGGCACGCCGCCGACCCAAGCCCAGATCGACGCGCTGACCGGCGGCGAATTCGCGGTCGCCGTCACCAGCCAGGCGGCGATCGACGCCATCAATACCGGGATGAAAGAGCAGCACGGCGGGGGGGCGATGGGCTCCTCGCACATGATGGGCGGCATGTACAACGCCAAGGGGGTCGCGGCGATCGTGCAGCCGAGCGACCCGAATGTCGCCTGGGATTACGTTCAGCAGCAATTCGGCAATCTGGCGCAGCAAACCGGGACGCAGGTCGCGAAAACGCAGGTCGACGGCGTCGAGGTGCTGTCGGTCAGCGCCGCGGCCGGCGCGACGCCGGAAGCGTCGCCCGTCGCCATGAACGACCTCGGCTCGCTCGATGGCATGGATCATCACGCGGGCGGCGCGGCGGCGCTGGTGAACAATCTGATCGTCGCCGGATCGACGGCGGATGACCTCAAGCCGTTCCTCGATGCCGCGACCGGGGCTTCGCCGTCGCTGGCCGGCGCCAAGGAACTGGCCGACGTGCAGGCAAACCTGCCGGCGCAGCAAGGGCTCGTCTTCGGCTATGCCAACACGGCGGCCATCGTCGATGGCCTCGATCCGTCGGTCAAGGACGCGATCAAGGGCATGTCGCCGGTGCTGCACGACGAAGCGGCCTGGAAGGTGCACGCCGGCGCGATCGGCTGGGCTGACGCCAACGGCTTCCGGCTCGATTCGATCGGCATCGGCGCCAATGGCTATGACCTGTCGAAGATCGTGCCGCCGAACAAGGCGCTGACGCTGGATCAGAAGGTTCCGGCCGATACGCTGATCTTCTCCGGCGGCTACCAGTTGCCGGGCGCGTGGGACAGTCTCGCGCTGTCGCTGTCGCAAGCGGTCAACGAAGGCATGGCGATGATGGGCACGCCGACGGCGATGCCGGTCGCGACGCCGGAAAATGTGGCCGCGATGTTCTCAAGCGCCTATGTCGAGCAGCAGATCGCGCAGGCGACGCAGACGCTCGGCTTCAATCCGCGCGATGACCTGTTCGGGCAATTCCAGGGCGAATACGCGCTCGCCATCGGCGCGCCGGCGTTCGGGGCGGGCGGCTTCGACCTGGCGGCCATCTTCGCGACCGAATTGGGCGATCCGGCGAAGGTTGCGCCGAGTCTCGACAAGATCGCGGGGCTGCTCGGCTCCCTCGTGACGAAAGAAAGCACGACGACGACGATCACCAAGCGGCAGGTCGGCTCCGATCAGGTCTACTCGATCAAGGACAGTTCGATGCCGAACTTGCCGATCGAGTTCGGCGTCGTCAGCGGGCATTTCGTGGTTGGCGTCGGCAAGGGCGTCGACAACTTCGTCGGCGGCGCGACCTCGAATCTGGCGAGCAACGATCAGTACAAGCGGGTCATGGCGCTCCTGCCGTCCGATCGCTACGAAGTCACCTACATCGATCTGAAGCAGATCGTGACGTTGGCGGCGGCGTTCGGCGGCATGGGCGGCGCGGAGATGCGCGACGCCAACGCGGCGTGCGCGAACTTCCCGGATCAGGCGGCCGCGCAGGCGGCGTACGACGCCGATCCCATGACCAACATGGACCTCGACCAGAATTTCAACGGCAAAGCCTGCGAAGACTTTTTCGCGGCGGCTTCGCCCGAGGCGACGCCGATGGCGGCCGGCGACATGTCGAATCTGATTGCGTTCGGCGAAACGCAATTCGTCCGCAATGGCATGCTCGGATCGAGCGCCATTCTCCTCATCGGCGGCGGCAGTTAGCCGCAAACGGCGATGCGGGCCGACGGGCGGGAGCGCATGCTCCCGCCCGTCGGCGTGTTTTCCGGCCCGATTGGAACCGGAAATCGCCGCCGGACGTTAGAGAGGACGGCGGTCGGCCCTCACCCCCAGCCCTTCTCCCATTGCGATGGGCGAGGGGAGCACGCTCCCATCGTCTCCCCTCTCTCGCCGCAGCGGGAGAGGGGTCGGGGGTGAGGGCTCTCGCTACCAATGCGCCAGCGGCGCGACTATCCTTGACCTGACTTCGCGCAGAGGAGGAAACGACAGCATGACGGTGGGTCGGATCGGGCGGCGGCTGACGCGGCGGCAACAGGCGGACCTGAACGAATCCGAACACCCGCTGCGGGCCGGCTCGCCCGGGCCGACCCGGCGCGATCTGCTGCGATGGTCGGCGCTGACGGCCGGCGCGGTCGCGACGGCCCGATTCGGCATCGGCGCCGGCAGCCCGGCGGTCGCCGCGCCGCGGGCGCAAGATCAGGGCACGCCGACGGCGGGCGCCGCGATCACGGTGCCGTTCGACGCCTTCGGTCAGGCGGTCACGCTCGATCCGCATCGGTCGGCCAACTACGGCGGCTTCTGGGTCGTTTATCCGAACGTCTGGGCCGGCCTGCTGCGCTACGACGAAAACGGCCGCGTCGTGCGCGATCTCGCCGACAAGGCGACCGTCACGCCGGACGGCCTGACCTACACCTTCACGCTGCGCCAGGGCCTGACCTACGCTTCGGGCAACCCGATCCAGGCCAGTCATTTTCTGCAAGCGTGGGCGCGGGCGCTCGATCCGGCCAATACGTCGCCGATGGCGCAATTTTTCCGCTACGTCAAGGGCTACGACGACTACGTCAAGCAGGTTCAGGGCGCGCAACTCGGCTTTTCCGCCCCGGACGAGCAAACCCTGGTCGTCGAACTGTCCGATTCGCACGTCTTCTTCCCGTCGTACATGGCGTCGTTCGTCTGGGCGGCCGTCGACCCGGACATCCTCTCGCAGGCCGGCGATCAGGACTTCGTGCTGAACGGCGCCGGCGCCGGCCCCTGGCAATTCAGTTCGCTCGAGCTCGACACCAAATTCGTCATGGACCCGAATCCGAACTACTACGGCGGCAATTCGCCGACGATCGGCCGGATCGTCTGGCCGATCTTCACCGGTCCGACCGCCGCGCAGCAGGCGCTCGATCTCTACAAGCAGGATCAGGCGGTCTCGGCCGACGTGCCGCTGTCGTTGAAGAAAGCGGTCGAAGGCGACGCGACGCTCGCCAAGGAAGTGATCACGCTCGACAAGGCGCCCGGCTCGATCCGGTCGCTGGCGATGGATTTCAAGCAGCCGCCGTTCGACGACGTGCGGGTGCGGCTGGCGTTCGCGCTGGCGTTCGACCGCAAACGCTACGCCGAGATCTACGAAAACACCTGGGTTCCGGCGACCGTCTTCACGCCGCCGGTCGTCAATACGCTCTCTGGCTATCAACCACCGGAGGGCATGGCGTTCGATGTGGCGAAGGCGAAGCAATTGCTGGCCGACGCCGGCTTCCCGAACGGGCAAGGGTTGCCGGACATCACCTTCTACCACCCGTCCGGCGACACGGAAGAAGAGATCGGCCGGGTGCGCGACGTGCTGACGATGCTTGCTGACAATCTCGGCATCAAACTGACGTTCGACCGGACGAAGTCGGAAGACGACATCGAAAACATTCGCCAGGACAAGGGCGGGCTGCAACTCGCGATCATGTGGTGGCAAAACATCACCGAAACGCCGCACTTGATGACCGAAGTCTTCAGCCCCGATTCGCCCTACATGCAAGGCTATTTCAACTGGGCGACCGACCTGGCGGCAAAGGGCGGGTTCGATCCGGCGGCCGACGCCAAGTCGTTCACCGATCTGGTCAATCAGGCCGAGACCGAAATGGACCAGGGCAAGCGCAACGATCTCTACAAGCAAGCCGAGGCCCTGGTGCTGAAAAACGCCGTCTACGCGCCGATCGCCAACTGGACGCCGATGTTTCTCCAGAAGCCCTACTTGCAGGGAACCAAGCAGGGCACCTGGACCGGACGCTTCCCGATCCTGTTCGACAAGGACGTCAACGTCGCTCAGCACTAGCCAAGCGTCATCGAGGGGGCCGGCGATGGAAACGGTCGTCGATGCGCGGGCGGAAACGATTCCGGCTCGGGCGGACGCGCCGACGCTGACCGAGCGGTTGGCCGAGGCGATCCTCCGCGAAACCGGGCGGAGGATCGACGACGCGACGATCGCCGCCGCGCAGCGGTTCACGCTCGACTGGCTTGGTTGCGCCATCGCCGGCACGGCCACGGCAGCCGGGTCGATGCTGATCGCGGAAGGCGCGAGCCGGGGCGACGGGCCGGCGCGGGCGCTCGGCATCGGCGCCGGCCGCGACGCCGAAACGGCGGCGCTCGTCAATGGCGGCCTGGCGCACATCGTCGAGATGGACGATCTCGACCGGGCGTCGGTCGTGCATCCGGCCTGCGTCGTCATTCCGGCGGCGCTTGCCGTCGCCGAAGCGCAGGGCGCCGACGGCCGGCAATTTCTGACGGCGGTCGTCGCGGGCTATGAAGCGGCGTTGCGGGTCGGCGCGGCGGTCGGGCAATCGCATTACGCCTACTGGCACAACACGGCGACCTGCGGCGCCTACGGCGCGGCGGTCGCAGCTGGCGTCATCCTGGGGTTGAGTCCAGAACAACTGGTCTGGGCGCTCGGCAACGCCGGCAGCATCGCCGGTGGTCTCTGGCAATTCAATCACGACGGCGCGATGACGAAACACCTGCATGCCGGTCGGGCGGCGGCCAATGGCGTGCTGGCGGCGCGGCTGGCAGCGCGCGGCTTCACGGGCGCCCGGGCGATCCTGGACGGGCCGCAAGGATTGTTCGCGGCCGCTTCTCGCGACGCCAAACCGGAATTGGTGGCGGCAGGCCTGGATACGCTGGGAACCGTCACGCCGTGGCGGATTCATGGCGTCTCGATCAAACCCCACGCCTCATGCCGGCACACCCACCCTGCCGTCGATGCGGCGCTGGCGTTGCGGGCC
>JAICJJ010000264.1 GCA_025928535.1 Thermomicrobiales bacterium | reverse complement strand
CCGGGCGAGGCGGAATGGTGAGCGCCGCCGGACGCATCGCTTTCGGAGCCGGCGTCAGCGCAACCGCCATTCCATGATCAATTCGTCGTACACGCCATCGACCGTGACGACCGCGCCGATCTCGCGGTCGATCGGCTGGAACCCAAGCCGGCGGTAGAGCGCGATCGCGGCCGGCCGGGTTTCGCTGACCCACAACCGCGCCGCGTCGATCTCCGGCCGGGCCGCGATCGCGTCGAGAACGGCCGCCATCAACCGGCCGCCGACGCCCTTCCCCCGTTCGTCGCGCTCGACATGGACGCTGACGATGGTCGCGGGATTCTGGTCGCACAAGGCGCTGGCCATACCGACCAGTCGATCCCCGCGCCGCGCGAAACGAAAGATGACGTCGGGATCGGACAGCCGCCCGCGCCAGAAATCGTCCGGAAACCGCTCCGACTCGGCAAACGTCGAGGAAAACGCATCCGGATCGGACCGCAGCGCCTCCAGCCGCAACCTCCGATACTCACGCCACCGCTCCGGCGCCAGCGCCCCGATCGTCACCCCGACAAGGGAGTGGGGGTCCGCCGGCACATCCACACTCCTCGACTCCTCGCCTTCTCGACTCGTCCCTTCTCGACTCCCCGACTCCCCGACTCGTCACCCATACACCTCGTCCGTGGCCGACCAGCCGAGCAGCAACGTCGCGAAAAAGCCCTTCCAGGCGTCGACCGCGTTGCCGGCCTGAAACGACACTGTCCGCGGCGTTTCGCGGACCGAACCGGGCACGAGGCTCGCCATCAGCGCTTCGGCGGTCGAGGAAAAGGTGACCGACAGCGTCGCCGGGCCGTCCAGCCGATAGGGTCGAAATTCGCCGCGCGCCGCCCGCTCCATCGCGCGTTGGGCGGCGCGGCGAATGTTGGCGTGGCTCCGCTCGACCGACAGGCAGCGCGCCGTCCAGCGGTCGAGCGCGTATTTCGTCAGCCCGAATTCGACGTCGGGCAACGTTTCGCGCAATTCCCGTTCGTAGAGATGGTCGCCCGAGGCGAACACGACCGGCACGGCGAAATCGCCGCAGACGGCGGCGTTGATTTCCGATTCGCCGACCGGAACCCCGTTCATCCGGATTTCGACGATTTCCCGGCCGAGGATCGTTTCGTTGCCGACGCCGTCGGAATCGCCGGTCCGGCAGTGATAGCCGAGGAAGAAAACCGCGTCTGCGTCCTGAACCCCCTCGACCATGCAGAGATGCTTGTGGAACCCCTTGATCAGATCGGCGCGGGGATCGAGCCGTTCGATGAGGATGTTCGTCATCGTCCAGTGACTGTCGTTGACCACGACTTCGGTCGCGCCGCCGGCAAATGCGCCTTCGACCGCGGCGTTGACGTCGTCCGTCATCATCTGCCGCATGAATTCGTAGTGGGGCCGGCCGAACATCAATTCGGTCGTCGTCGTCACGCCGGTGACGCCTTCGGAATCGGCCGAGATGAGCACGCGCATCGCCAGTCTCCTTCCGCTCGCGTCAAACTCCGTCCGGTTGTCCTGACGGTCCGCCGCGATGTCCATTCATCGAATCAGGCGCGGCATCGTAGCATGGCGAATCGCCGGGACCCCTTCTCGACTCGCCCCAACGCCCCAAAAACCGGCTTGCCCCCTCCATCCGGCGGCGATATGATCCGCCGAGTCTCTCGACGCCGAGAATCGCCGAAATCGCCACGCCCCGGCCGGGCGGGCAGCCGACGTCGAGTCGCCGCGCGAGCGACCGCATCGGCCAGCCCCCATCCCGCGCTCGGGCATCGAGACGGGAGGTTGCGATGTCGACCCGAACCGACCGCGATGAACTCGCCAAGCGCCAGTGGGACGAGTGGTTCCTGACCCGCCGCCATCTGCTGCAAGCCGGCGCCTTCGCGCTGGCCGGCGGCGCGGCGGTTCGCAGCTTCGGCCCCATCGCCCGCGCCGCCGCCCAGGCGGAGCCGAAACCGGGCGGCAAGATCGCGATGACGCTCTACACCGATGTGTTTTCGTTCGACCCGCCGGTGCCGTCCGACAACCCGTCGATCTGGACGATGCTCAACGTCTACGATCAGTTGACGCGCGTCGCGCCCGGCTCGCGCGAAATCGAACCGGGTCTCGCCGCGTCGTGGGACACGAGCGCCGACAGGACGACCTACACGTTCCATTTGCGCGACGGCAAGTTGCCGGACGGCACGCCCGTGACCAGTTCCGACGTCGTCTGGTCGTTGCAACGGCTCTTCAAGTCGGCGACCGCCGGCTTCTTTTTCGCCGCGTTCGAGTCGGTGACGGCGGTCGATCCGAAGACCGTCAAGGTGCAACTCAAGCAGCCGTGGGCGCCGGCGCTGGCAGATCTCTCGTTGGTGAGCGCGTCGATCCTGCCGCAAAAGCTTGTCGAAGCGAAAAAGGACGAATTCTTCAACGCCCCGGTTGGGACCGGACCGTTTTACGTGACCGAATGGGCCAAGGGCGACCACATCTCGCTGAAGAAAAATCCGAACTTTTGGAATGCGGGCCAGCCGTATCTCGACGCGGTCGATTTTCTCGTCATCCCGGACGACAACACCCGCGTCATCAAACTGCAAGCCGGAGAAATCGACATCGCGACGGATCTTCCCTACAGCCAGATCGATTCGTTGTAGCAGCAGCAGGGGATCGTCGTCCAGACCGATCCGTTGTCGCGAGTCGACTACATCGCACTCAACCACACCCGCGCGCCGTTCGACGACATCAACGTCCGCAAGGCGATCAATCTCGCGGTCAACAAGGACCAGATCGTTCAGACCGTGCTTTTCGGCAACGGCGAAGTCGCCAATTCGCTCTTGCCGAAGATGCTCTGGTGGAACGACGCCGGCAAACCGTATCCATACGATCCGGACGCCGCCAAGCAGGCGCTCGCCAAATCGAAGGTTCCGAACGGATTCCAGACCGACGTGCTGATCAGTTCAGGCAATTCCACCCAGCAGCAATACGCGACGATCGTTCAGCAAAATCTCGCCGCGATCGGCATCCAGATGACCATCAACCAGATGGACGAGTTGACGCTCTACAACGACTACTTCCAGAAACTCGACTACAACATGCTCGCCCAGTACCACACCACCGACATCATCGACCCGGACGAAATCATCAACTACGCGATCAACCCGGACGGCGGGAACCAGGCGATCTGGACCGGCTACAAGAACGCCGAAATCCCCAAACTGACCATGGACGCGCAAACCGAGCTCGACCCGAAGAAGCGCGAAGCGATTTATCACCAGATTCAGCAGATCAGCCTCGACGACGCGCAGGTGCTCTTCCTCTACTTCCCGACTAGCCGAATCGGCTTGCGCGATTATGTCCAGGGCTTCAAGGTGCAGCCGACCGGCAACTACCGGATGTGGGAGGTCTGGCGCAATCAGTGAGCCGCCCGGCGCCGTATTGACCGGATCGCGCCCATGAACGTCGCCGCGTTTCTTCGTCGCCGGCTGGTCCAGTTGATCCCGGTCCTGATCGGGGTCAGCCTGATCACGTTCTACATGATCCACCTGATCCCCGGCGATCCGGCCCGCAACATGCTCGGCCCCCGCGCGACGCCCGAGCGGATCGCCGCATTGCGGCAGGAACTCGGGCTCGACGAACCACTCTGGGTGCAATACGGCCGCTTTCTCACCGGGGTCGTCCACGGCGATCTCGGCAAGTCGCTCTACTATCGGCAGGCGGTCGGGCCGCTCGTGCTCGACCGCCTGCCGGCGACGCTGTTCCTGGTGGCTTACAGCGCCCTGATCGCGATGCTGCTCTCGATCCCGCTCGGCGTGCTGGCGGCATTGAAGCGAGACGGCTGGGTCGATCAGACGATCCGCATCGTCTTTCTCGTCGCGCTGGCGATGCCGGCGTTCTGGCTCGGCATCCTGCTGATTCTGGTGCTCGGGCTTCGCTTCGGCATCTTCCCGATCGGCGGCTACGGCGACACCTTCCCTGACCGGCTCTACCACCTCTTCCTGCCGGCGCTGACGATCGCGCTGTCGCTTTCGCCGTTGCTGATCCGCAGCCTGCGCTCCAGCATGGTCGCCAACATTCGGGCGCAATACGCGACGACGGCGCGGGCGAAAGGGCTGTCGGAGCGGCAGGTGGTCGTCAGCCATCTGCTGCGGCCGTCGCTGATTTCGACGATTACGGTCCTCGGCGTCAATCTCGGCTTCCTGATCGGCAGCACCGTCATCATCGAAAGCGTGTTCGCGATTCCGGGGCTCGGCTTCCTCATGGTGTCGTCGATCCCGTCCCGCGACTATCCCGTCATTCAGGCGGTGACGCTCGTGCTCGCGTTGCTGGTGCTCCTGATCAACCTGATCACCGACATGACCTACGCCCTGCTCGATCCGCGAGTGACCTATGGCTCCTGACGCCGTCGCCATTGCCGCGCCGCTGACGGGCGAACTCGGCGCCCGGGCCAGCGCCCGCCGACGGCGTCGGCTGAACGGCACGCTGCTGACCGGGCTCGTCTTGCTGGCGGTGATCGCCGCGATCGCCGTCTTCGGCCCGTTCCTGTTGCCGACCAAGCCGGACGCGTTCGGCATGCCGCTGCAGCCGCCGAGCCTCGCCCACCCCTTCGGCACGGACAACTTCGGCCGCGACGTGTTGACGCGCGTCGTCTACGCCGCCCACCTCGATCTGCTGATCGGGATCGTGCCGACCTCGATCACGCTCGTCACCGGCGTCATCCTCGGCTCGATCGCCGGCTACTACGGCGGCAAGGCCGACACCGTCATCATGCGCGTCGCCGACGTCGTCATGGCTTTTCCGTTCATCGTGCTGGTGATCGGCATCATCGCCATGCTCGGCCCCGGCTTGCGGAACCTCTTCATCGCCATCGCGCTGGTCGGCTGGATTTCCTACGCCCGTTTGGTCCGGGGCGAGATTCTGGTGGTCAAGCATCAGGATTATGTCGTGGCGGCGGAAGCGCTCGGCAACACCTCGCGGGCGGTGCTGTTGCGCCACGTCTTGCCGAACGTGATCGGGCAGACGATCGTCTACGCCATGTCGGACGCGGTGTTGAACATCTTGCTCGGGGCGGCGTTGT
>JAICJJ010000522.1 GCA_025928535.1 Thermomicrobiales bacterium | reverse complement strand
CTTCAACCCGATCAACATCGGCACCTACGACTTCTGGAAACTCTCGCGCGCATCGTCGTGAGCCGTCGCGCAGCACATCAGCACTGATGCGACAATGCCGGCGATTCGTCGGTGGGAGCATGCTCGGGCACGGCGTCCGAGCGCTCTGAGGGAGGGTAGCGATGCGATTGCCCCGCGCGATTCGAACCTTCGTCATTCTCGCGCTCACGATCGCCGCTTGCGGCGGCCTCGCGCCGGCGGCGCTCCTGACGCCGGCCGCGGCGCAGGGCGAGCCGGTCAAAGGCGGCGTCCTGCATCTGGCGCTCGGCGAAGAGCCGGACCAACTCGATCCCGCCCGCACCATCTCGCTCACCTCCTCGCAGGTGATGGAGGGCATCTACGACCGGTTGGTCTACATCGACGCCAAGGGACTGCCGCAGCCGTCGATTGCCGAATCGTGGACCGTCAGCCCTGACGGCAAGACGATCACCTTCAAGATTCGCCAAGGCGTCAAGTTCCAGGACGGCACGACGCTCGACGCCGCCGCCGTCAAGTTCAACTACGACCGCATCCTCGATCCGAAGATGGCGGCGCCCTACAAGACGTTCGTCGGCACGCTGACGTCGGTCGACACGCCGGACGCGTCGACGGCGGTCTTCCACTTCAGCGCGCCCTACGCGCCGTTCTTCACCAACAGCACGATCATCGGCATCGCCTCGCCGACCGCCGTGCAGAAATACGGCGACAACTTCGGGCATCATCCGGTCGGTTCCGGGCCGTTCATGTTCAAGGAATGGCAGCCCGGCACGAAAATCGTCTTCGACCGCTTTCCTGATTACGTCGACCACCGCGCCGACGACACGAACAAGGGCCCGGCCTACGTCGACAGCCTCGAATACAACATCATCGGCGAAGCGGGCACCCGTACCGCGGCGTTCGAATCGAACGAACTCGACATTCTCAATGTCGATTTCCAGGATGTCGCGCGGATTTCACAAGAACCGGGCGTGTCCATCGTTTCGCTGAAAACGCCGAACGACTTCAACTACGTCGAATTTTCGAACCGCCCGCCCTTCAACAACACCGACTTCCGCAAGGCGATCGCCTACGCGATCGACCGCGACACGATCATCAAGTTGTCGTATCTCGGCAACGCCACCGCCGATCAATGCCCGCTTCCCGTCGGCAACGCCGCCTACGACGCGCAACTCTGCGCCGAGCACGGCTACACCTTCGATCTGGACAAGGCCAAGCAATCGCTGGCCGCCGCCGGCCTCAAGGACACCAACGGCGATGGCTTCGTCGATTTCGACGGCAAGCCGCTGACCGTCACGCTCTGGAACTATTCCGGCTTCCCGGAGCGGCAAAAGGCGTCCGAGGTCATGCAGGCCGACTTCAACAAGATCGGCCTCAAGACCGACATTCAGTCGGTCGATTTCGGCGCCATGCAGCCGAAGATGGAAAGCGGCGAAACGGGCATGGACTACATGCGCTGGCCGCTGGTCGACCAATCGATCCTGTCGTCGCTCTTCAAGTCGCCCGGCTGGACCAAGCAAACGAGCGATCCGGCGCTGGACAAACTCCTGGAAACGGCGGACACGACGGTCGATCCGGCGAAGCGGCTGGAAGCGTCGCACGCGGCAATGGCCTACGTGCTCGACCACGCCATCATCGCCCCGATCGCCAGCGACTGGATCAACACGGCGGTCCATCAAAACGTCAAGAACTATCACTGGGACGCGCTGAACAACGAGCGGCTGAACGACGTCTGGCTCGAACAGTCGTAAACGCGGCGATCCAGACCATGAGGGGCACGCCGGGCCGGCCATTGGCGGCCGGCCCGGCGCCGCGAATCGTCAGGTGATGCGTTGATTGCGTTCGTCTTGCGCCGGCTGCTGCTGACGATTCCGGTCTTGCTGGCGATCGTGACGCTGGTGTTCGCGATTCGGCCGCTGGTGCCGGGCGATCCAGTCCAGATCATGTTTTTCGGGCAATCGGCCAACCCCGAGGTCGTCGCCAACATCCGGAAACAACTCGGGCTGGACAAATCGATCCCCGAGCAATATCTGCTCTATGTCGGCAACGTGCTGCATGGCGACCTCGGCACGAGCATCACCACGCGCCGGCCAGTGATGGATGAAATCGCCAGCCGCTATCCCGCGACGCTGGAACTGGCGGTCGGCGCCTTTCTCGTCTCGGTCGTCGTCGGGCTCGCGTCCGGCATCATCGCCGCCTTGCACAAGGACAGCCCGATCGACACGCTGGCGATGATCGTGGCGACCGCCGGCATTTCGATGCCGGCGTTCTGGTTCGGGCTGCTGGCGATCTATTTCTTTTCCGTCCGCCTCGGCTGGTTCGCGGTCATTCCGGACGGGTCGCTCAAATCGCTGATCTTGCCGGCGGTCACGCTGGGGTTGATCGCCTCGTCGATCGTCGCCCGGCTGGTCCGCTCGGCGATGCTGGAAGTGCTGAGCCAGGAATATGTCCAGACGGCGCGCGCGAAAGGGCTGACCGAGCGACGCGTCGTCATCCAGCACGCGCTGCGCAACGCCGCGATTCCGGTGGTGACGATCGCCGGG
>JAICJJ010000556.1 GCA_025928535.1 Thermomicrobiales bacterium | reverse complement strand
TGCGTCGGCGTCAGACTGGCGCGGTCGATCGTCGGGTCGATCAGGCGCAACGTTTCCGCGATCCGTTGCGAGCGGCCGGGCGGGAGGAAGGGCGACAGCGCCGCAAACGGACACGACGCGGTCTCTCGCGCCAGCCACACTCCCGCCTCCAGCCGCGCGGGATCGAGCGCGAACGGTGGATCGAGCAGGGCGTGAATCGGCCTGATCGCAAACGACGGCGCGTCGTCATGGAGCCGGAGGACGATGCCGAGCGCCAGTTTTTTTCGCAATGGAACCCAGACGGCCTGGCCGGGAATCAGATCCATGTCGGCCGGAACCGCGTAGGTGAGCGCGCCCGCCGAGCCGGGCATGCCCCGCTCGACCGCAATTTCGGCGTAGGCGCATGACGCGGATTCGGCGGACTCGGCGGCGTCGCTCATCGTTGGGCCAGTCTACATCGCGCCGAACGTACAGAACAGATGTGTCAGTTTGGCACGGTGTCGGAAAGACGGCATGTGGTGTTGTGGCGGCGTGGAGCCTAGACGCAAAGGTGTGACGGCGGCGACGGCTCCTCGGGGCCCTCATCCTGAGCGAAGTCGAAGGATCTCGTCGTTCATCAACGCAAAGAACGAGATGCTTCGACAAGCTCAGCATGACCCGGGGGCGGAAGGTGGGCCGCCTCCACTCCTCGACTCCCCGACTTCCCGGCTTCCCGACTTGTCGCCTTCTCGCCTCCGTCCCGTGTACGCTGTGCGCGGCGCGGGGCGCTCCCGCGGCGAGGAGTCCAGTGATGTCCTTCCAGCCGATCGCGGCCGGGCTTCATGCCGGCGCGGTCGAGCCTCCATTCACGCGCATGAGCGATCGTCCGTTGTCCTGAGAACGGCGCAGAGGACAACGGAAGGGAGCGCCAGATGCCCCTTCCGACCAGTTGAGGTCGGATTTTCATGTCGTTGACAACAGAAGAAGAATCTGCGGCGGCTGTCGCCGTGCTGGATGCGCCCGCCCGAGCGATCGATGGCGCGGGAACGGGCGGGGCGGCTCCGAAACTTTGGCGCCGGCCCGATTTCGCGGCGCTTTGGGCGGCGGAGACGATTTCCCAGATCGGCTCGCAGATCACGGCGATCGCGTTGCCGTTGGTCGCCGTCGTCGCGCTCGACGCATCGTCGTTCGCGGTTGGCTTGCTGGCGGCGGCGACGTGGCTGCCCTATCTCCTCTTCGGGCTGGCCGCCGGCGTCTGGGTCGATCGCCTGCGTCGCCGCCCGCTGATGATCGCGGCCGACCTGGCGCGGGCGGCGGCGCTCGCGGTCGTGCCCCTCGCCGCGGCGAATGGGCTGCTTGGCGTGCCCGCGTTGATCGTCGTGGCGCTCGTCGTCGGCTCGCTGTCGGTCGTGTTCGACGTGGCGTACCTGGCCTACCTGCCGGGGCTTGTCGGGCGCGAGCATCTGATCGAGGCGAACGGCAAACTCGAAGCGAGCGCGTCCGCCGCGCAAATCATCGGACCGGGGTTGGCGGGCACGCTGGTCGGCTTCGCGGGGGCGCCATTCGCCGTGCTGTTCGACGCGGCGTCGTTCGTCGTCTCGGCGCTCTGCATCGGCCGCATCCGCGCGCCGGAGCCGCCGCCCGTGCCGCCCGCCGAACGGCCCGGCTTCCGGACGGAAATTCGCGACGGCTTGCGAAGCGTCGCCGACAGCCCGATCTTGCGGGCGCTCGCCGCCGCCTCGGCGACGACGAATCTGGCCGGCTTCATGTTTCTGGCGATCTACATCCTCTACATGGTGCGCGATCTCGGCCTCGCCCCGGATGCGATTGGGTTCGTCCTCGCGGCGGGCGGCGCCGGGGCGCTGCTTGGGGCGATGCTGGCGGAGCCGCTGCGACGGCGGATCGGCATCGGTCCAGCGATCCTGGTCGCCATGTTCGCCTTCGGCGCGACCGGGATGCTGGTGCCGCTGGCGGTGCTCGTGCCGCGGGTTGCATTGCCGCTGGTGGTGGGCGCCGAATTCCTGCAGTGGATGGCGATCGTCATGCACGACGTGAACGCGATCAGTCTGCGGCAAGGGATCGTGCCCGACCGAATGCTCGGCCGCGTCAACGGAACGATGAAGTTCATCTCCTGGGGCCTGCGGCCGGTGGGTTCGCTTCTTGGCGGCATCCTTGGCGGCGTCATCGGACTGGCTGGAACGCTGGTGCTGAGCGAAGCCGGGATGTTCCTGGCGTTCGCCTGGTATCTCCTGTCGCCGATACCCCGCCTTCGCGACATTCCGCCGTTAGATTCGGCTGCCGACGAGTGAGTCGCGGTGCGACGATCAATCCGCCAGCAACGTCTCGCCGAACGGAAAGATCGAGGGA
>JAICJJ010000245.1 GCA_025928535.1 Thermomicrobiales bacterium | reverse complement strand
AGGGCTGGGTTCGCGCGAAGAAGATTGCTCTGATCGCTGCGGGCAACCCGGCGTGGGCCGATCTGAGCGACGGTTGGTTCGGCATCGACGCCCGCCGAGCATGATGATTTGAGAACGTTGGCCAACTTGATTGGTCATCCTGAGCCCGCAGGCGAAGGATCTCGGTCAGCCGGCCGGCGCGGCCCTTGCCAACCGAGATCCTTCCTTCGTCAGGATGACGAGGGATGCCAATTCGAGCGCCGATTCAGTCGTTCAACAAGGCGTCGAAATCGATTGCGATGCCACGCAATGATTCGACCGGTTGCATGATAGCCGGCTGGGTCACCGCTGTTTCGATGAACGAGGCTGGATCGCGCCGTCCGGTGCGCCCAGGAATGATCGTTATGCCGGCGCGACGCTCGACCAATCGCGCGTCGCCGCGCCGCTCGAGCGGTCGATATGGACATGATTGTCGACGCGCATCACCCAGGACTGCGGAATCCAGTGATGCTGCCCTTGGGCGTCTTTGGTCAACTTGATCAAGCCGCCGACGTCGGGGTGATCGACCGTGCCGATTTCGACTCCGTCGGAGCCGATCACCGGCATGTGATTCTTGATCTGGCTCACCGCCTGATTCGCGAAATTGGTCGCCATCAGCGAACCTCCCGAAGGTGCGGGCCGGATTGCCCTCGCCAATGGCCATGCAACGGCTGTGCCAGCGGCCGGGCGTCTCAGCCACGTATTCCAGTGAACGTGATGCCTTCGATGAAGGTCCGCTGCGTCAGGAAGAACAGGACCGCGATCGGCGCCAGGACGACCACCGAGGCCGCCATGAACCCGGGCCAGTTGACGAAGTGCTGCGAGAAGAAATTGAACAGGCCCAACTGCAGCGTGTACTTGTCGGGGTTGGAGAGGTAGATCAGGGGATTGAAGAAATCCGTCCAACTGTTGATGAAGGCGAAGAGCGCCACCACCGCCAGCGCCGGACGGGAGAGGGGCAGGATGATCTGGGTGAAGATGCGCAGGTGCGTCGCGCCGTCGACCCGCGCCGCGTCGACGAGATCCTGCGGCTGCCGGAGGAAGAACTGGCGGAGCAGGAAGATCGAGAAGGGGTCGCCGAAGAAACTCGGCACCACCAGCGGCCGATAGGTGTTCACCCAGCCGATGTGGTTGAAGAGGATGTAGAGCGGCACCAGCGTCACCCAGGTCGGGATCATCAGGGTGGCCAGGACGAGGTAGAAGACGAGGTCGCGCCCCCGCCAGCGCAGGCGGGAAAAGCCGTACGCGACCAAGGCCGAACTGATCGTCGTCCCAATCGTCACCGGGGCCGCGATCCGCAGCGTGTTCGCGGCGTAGGTGATGAAGGGAAAGACGTTCAGCGCGTCGGGGTAGTTGCTCCACATCAGGCGCGCTGGCCACCAGACGGTCGGGATCGCGAAGACCTCGGCCGTCGTCTTGAGCGAGGTGACCACCATCCAGTAAATGGGCGCAACGAAGAGGACGGTGAAGAAGACGACGATCAGGAAGGCCAGGACCAGACCGCCGCGCGTCAGCATCTGCGACCGGCGCTGGGCCGCGACCCGGTCGAGCGGGATCTGCACCCGCAGCGCTTTCGCCTCCACCACGTTGCTCATCGGGCTTCACCCTTCATGCGCGTGCGTTTTCACTCGTAATGCACGAACCGGTTCGAGAACCGGATCGAGAGCAGCGAGAGCGAAAAGATGATGGCAAACAGGATCCACGCCATCGCCGCCGCGTAGCCCATCTGGAATTGCTGGAAGGCGACGGTATAGAGCTGGACCGAGTACATCAGGACCGAGTTGAGGGGACCGCCGGCGGCCCCGCCGCCGCCGCCCTGACCGCCGCCGAAGATGACGAAGGGCTGGGCGAAGACCTGGAGGGCGGCGATGATCCCGATCACCAGGTTGAACAGGATCACCGGCGACAGCATCGGGATGGTGACGTCGCGCACGAGCCGGAATGGCCCGGCCCCGTCGAGTTTGGCGGCCTCGTAGAGTTCGCGCGGGACGTCCTGCAAACCGGCCAGGAAGATGACGACGATCGGGCCGATTCCCCAAACGCTGAGGAGAATGAGCGAAGGCATCGTCCATGTCGGGCTGGTCAGCCACGGGATGACGGGCAGGCCGACGGCCTTCAGGGCGACGTTGACCAGACCGCCCTTCGTGTTCAGCAGCATCGACCAGAGGATGGCCGTCGCCACGCTCGGGATGACGGCCGGGAAGTAGAAGGCCGTGCGAAAGATGGGCCGGCCGGGTATCCGCAGGTTGAGCAGGAGGGCGAAGCAGAAGGCGACGAACAGGTCGAGCGGCACGCTGAAGAGAGCGTAGATGGCGGTGTTGGCGAGCGCCTTGCGGAAGAGGTCGTCTTCGGTGAAGAGCCGCGTGTAGTTGGCGAAGCCGAGCCAGATCGGCGGCTGCATCATGTTGTAGTCGGTGAAACTGTAGCGGATCGAGGCGATGATCGGGTAGAGTTGGAACCAGGCGAAGCCGACGATCCAGGGCGAGATGAAGAGAAGCCCGGGGATGAGGTCGCCGCGGCGCAACCGCCGCCAGCGGTTGCTGCGGAACGGCTGATCGACGAGCGGGATGCCTCCGCTGTCCGCGATCCGGGTCGCCATCGCCACCCCTTTCTCGTCTGCGGGACGCTCAATGCGAGGAGAGCGCCGAACCGGCGCCCTCCCCGCATCACCGGTGCGTCAAGGCGCGGACCCTATTCACCCTGCCAGTCGGGGTGGTTCGCCTGGAAGCGCTTGACGGCGTCGGCGATCTTGGCATCGAGGCTGGTCAGCGCATCGGCCGGGGTCGCCTTCTTGTAGGTCACCTCATCGATCAGGTTGGGGAATTCCTGATCGAAGATCGGGAGCTGGGGCGACTGGCTCGGCGGGACCATGTGATTGGCCTCCAGGGTGTCGAGCCAGGGCTTGAGCTCGGGAAGTTGCTGCGTGAACGAGGGATCGTTGGCGGCGGCCTTGGTCGGCGGGATGTTCGAATTGGGGATGCACCAGTCGAGGACGGCCTTGCCGCTCCCCATGTACTGGATGAAGATGGCCGCTTCCTGCGGGTGCGGCGCCTTGGTCGGCAGCAGGAAGAGGTTGCCGCCGGTCGTGTAGGCCGTGCCGGCCGGCACGCCTTGCGCCGTCGGCGTCTGGGTGATTCCGTAACTCAGGGTGAGTTCTTCCGCCTTCAGCATCGGCGGGATGTACTCCCCCTCCTGGGCAAAGGCGATCACGCCCGTCTGGAAGATGTCGCCGTAGGTCTTGGGAATCGCCGCCTCGAAGGCGTCGCTCTTGTCGCGCCCGCCGAGCATGTCGGCGTACTTGACGAACCACTCCAGGAACTTCTGGTTTTCGGGGGTGTTGATCGTCCACTTCCGGTTGTCGGCGTCGTACCAGCGGCCGCCCCACATCGATGCCCACTCCCAACCCGTGACGGAGCCGTTCCAGTGGAGCCAGGGGATGAAGCCGGCCTGGGTCAGGTTGCCATCGCTATCGAACTTCGTGTACTCCTTCGCCATCTGGTCGAGCTCGTCGATGGTCTTCGGCGGCTCGCCGGAGTGGATGCTCTTGTTCCACCAGAACTGGTTGAAGTCGAACTCCTGGAGCAGCCCCCAGGTGTGGCCGGCAAAGTTGATCATGTCCCAGGTGATCGGGAAGAAATCCTCCTCCTTGATCCCGGCCGCCTTGGCGTACTGGTCCATCGGTTGGATGAAGCCGTTGGCGGCCCAGGCCACCACCGGATCGTAGACGTAGGTCATCACCACGTCGGGGGAGCCGGAGGAGGTCATCGCCGTTGTGTACTGGACATAGTTGTTCCCGGTGACCGGCTTGATCCGGGTATTGACCTGGATCCCTTTCTCCTTGCCGATCGTGTTGTTGAAGTCGTCGGCCAGTTTGGTGATGATCTTGCTCCCGACCGGGTCGTCGGCGGGGGTCCAGAATTCGAGACTGACGGCGTCGGCCGCCGCCGCCCGGCGGCTGGGGGTTGGCGCGAGCGTCGCGCCGAGGGCCGGGATCGTCGCGCCGGCGACCGCCGCGCCGCGCAAGAATTTCCGCCGATCGAACTGTGCCGGTTTCATGGTCTCCGTCCTCCACGTCCACGACGACGCCAGAAGAATGAGGGCGCACGCATTGCCTGCCCGGAGATGAACACCGCGACCACGTCGCTCGGGTTGCTGGCCGCATAATCTACTGAGGCGCCGCATTGCGTCAATGCCGCCTTGACGGCGCGGCCGCTCAGTTCGTCAGGCGTGCGTGGCCCCCGGTTTCGCTTCGAACCGCAATTGCCAGACGAGAATCGCCGCTTCGAGGACGATCCGGCGCGACAGTTTCGACGCGCCGGCGATCCGGTCGGTGAAGACGATCGGCAATTCGACCACCTGCGCCCCGCCTTGCAGCGCCCGCCAGGTCGTTTCGATCATGAAGCCGTAGCCGTCGGCCCGCATCGTCGGCAGGTCGAGCGCGGCCAGCGTTTCCCGCCGCCACGCCTTGAATCCGCCCGTCAGATCGTGGACCGGCGCGCCGAGCACGGCGCGGGCGTAACGGCCGCCGAGCCGGCTCAGCGCTCGCCGCCCGATCGGCCAGCCGACCGTGCCGCCCCCCGGGATGTAGCGCGAGCCGATGACCAGATCGGCCGCTTCGGCGGCGGCGACAAGGCGCGGCACGTCGTCCGGGTTGTGCGAGAGATCGGCGTCCATGTGGACGATGACCTCCGCGCCGTGCTCCAACGCGCGGCCGAGGCCGGCGATGTACGCCGGACCGAGCCCCTGCTTGCGGCAGCGATGGATCACCTCGATCCGGCCGGGATGCGCCCGCGCCAAGGCGTCCGCGAGGTCGCCCGTCCCATCCGGCGACGCGTCGTCCACGACGATCATCCGGTAATTGTCGAGCGCGAGCACGCGCTCGACCAGCGGCCCGAGATTGTCCCGTTCGTTGTAGGTCGGAACGACGACGACGACCGAGCGATCGCCTGCTTTACCCAAGAAGCCTCCTCCGGCGCACGCCCGATTCGTACCACATTACGAGTCGGCAAGTCGGCAAGACGGCCAGTCGGCAAGGGACGGGAGCTTCTGCCGCGTGCCCCGCGGGATACCGGCAACTCTCACGTTGGGCACGCGGCTCTCAACGGGACTTGCCGACTTGCCGACTTGCCGACTTGCCGTCTCGCCGACTCCCGTCCGAGTACAGTTCCGCGCACGATCACGAGACGCTCTCAATGCCGATGGGCAAGGGATTGGGAATGAGCGAGGTTGCGTTCGGGGCGTCTTGCCTGCTGGCGCTGGTGGCGATCGCGTT
>JAICJJ010000244.1 GCA_025928535.1 Thermomicrobiales bacterium | reverse complement strand
CAGGTCGTCGAGGCGGGCGTCGACATCGATTTCCCGATCGTGTTTCGGGCGCTGGGACCGCTCGACGGCATCGTTCAGGCCGCCGGCCGCTGCAACCGGGAAGGCAAGCGCGCCAGCGGCCGGGTCGTCGTCTTCGAACCGGCGGACGGGAGCCTGCCATCCGGCGCCTATCGCACCGGGTACGACACGACGCGAGCGCTGTTGGCGGCGGGATCGATCTATCCGGACGATCCGGCGACGTTCGAGCGCTATTTCACGTCGTTGTTTCAGATCGCCGAGATGGAAAAGGGGAAGGAAATCCAGAAACTGCGCGAAGGTCTGCGCTACGAACGCGTCGCGAACGAGTTCCAGATGATCGACGACGACGCCATTTCGGTCCTGGTTCCGTACGCGGGGCTCGACGCCGCGCGGCACGCCTGGGAAACGGCCGCGGAAGCGGCGGCGCTGCGGAACGAATTCGAGCGCGCCGCCCGCTCGCCCCGGCCGACCGCTGGGCGCGATCTGTTGCGGCGGTCGCAGCCTTATCTGGTCTCGGTCCGCCGCCGACCGCTGGAGCAAGCAGCCGCCAAGGGGTGGGCGACGCCGCTCATCGGCGACATCTGGGCCTGGGACGGCCGCTACGACCGCATCCGGGGACTGTTGCCGGAAGGCCGCGAACTCGACGCCCTCGTCGTCTGACGCTTTCGGTCGACCGTCCGGGAGGACGACCTCGGCCCGAACGAGCGCGCCCTCTCCGGAGCCGGCTGCAACGCGCCTCGATCGAACGGGTGCGCGTCAAGTTGTTGCGGCACGGTCGCCAACTGCTGTGGTAGGGGCACGCCATGCCGTGCCCGATCGGCCGCAGGCCGATAGACCGCGATTTGATGAGTTGTGGCCCTTTCGGGCCACCGGGCACGGCATGCCGTGCCCCTACCGAACCCCGCCCGCAAAACTTTGATGCACCCCGATCGAACGACAACATTGACAACATCGGTTGTGGTCTCTAGAATCGCGTCATCGATCGCGCGAATACGATCTTGATGTAATCAGAAAGGAAAGTGGTCGCGGGCGCTGCGCCGTGCGGCGTCTCATGACATTGCGCCGGGCGCGTTGAAGCGAGGAGGGGGGAGGCATGGAGGCATGGCCGCCGCTCGCGGTGAAGGTGTGGGGAGAGCGGGCCTGTTTCACCCGTCCCGAGGCGAAAGTCGAGCGAGTCAGTTATCCCGTGATGACCCCTTCGGCCGCCGCAGGGGTGTTGGCGAGCATCTTCTGGAAGCCGGAAATCCGCTGGCGGATCGAAGAAATCTGGGTGTTGAACGACATCCGCTGGTTTTCGCTCTTGCGAAACGAGGTGAACCAGCGGGCGTCGGAGCGCGCCGCGCGGGATTGGGCCAGACGTGGTGGCGGCTTCGACGCCACCGATCCGGACAACCGGGCGCAGCGGCACACGCTCGGTCTGTATAAGGTGGCCTACCTGATTCGGGCGCAGCCGGAGCCACATGCCGGCGGAACGAATGCCGCCGCGAAATACCGCGACCAGTTCCGCCGACGGGTGGAGCGAGGGCAATGCTTTTCCCAGCCCTACCTCGGGTGCCGGGAATTTTCCGCGTCGTTCGGCCCGCCGGACGGGTCCGAGCACCCAATCGATCGAACCGAAGCGTTCGGCCGAATGCTCCACAGCATCGACTACCTCGACGACGGGACCGGTCGCGGCGCGCCCCGGTTCTTCGACGCGACGCTCGAACAGGGCGTCTTGCGCGTCCCGGCGGCGCCAACCCATGAGGAGGCGTGACCGATGGTGATGGAGCGCCTGCGGGAGTATGCGGAGCGTCGCCTGTCTCTCCCGCCGCCGATGTACCAGGAACAGCCGATCCGCTACATCCTCGACCTCGATCGCGACGGACGGCCGCTCGGGCCGCCGATCGACACCGCGAACGCCAACGACAAGGCGGCCAGCCGGGGCGGCCGCCGGCTCGCGCCGCATGTCAAGCGGGCTTCCAGCATCAAGCCGAAGTTGCTGGCCGACACCGGCGTCTACGCCCTCGGCCTGCCGACCGAAAAAGACCGCCCGGAGCGGGTTCCCCAACAGCAAGCCGCCTTCGCCGCTCTGGTCGCGCAATGCGCGGCGGCGACGAACGAGCCGGCGGTCGCCGCCGTCGCCGAGTTTCTGCGCGGCCTGCCAGAACGCTTGCCGTCGTTGCCGGACGACTTCGACCCCGGCGCAACGCTCACCTTTCGCGTCGATGGCTCGCTGCCGATCGACCTGCCGGCGGTTCGAGCGTTTTGGGCCGATTTCAACGGCGCCGGCGAAGCGGACGAGAGCGAAGCCGCTGGCGGGGCCGGCGACCTGATGGAATGCATCGGCTGCGGGCAGATGCGGTCCGCGCTGCGGCGGCATCCGCTGAAGATCAAGGGCATTCCCGGCGGGCAGATGTCGGGAATGGACCTGATCTCGGCCAATGCCGCCGCCTTCGAAAGTTACGGACTCGCCAATTCGTTGATCGCGCCGACCTGCCAATCGTGCGCCGAGGCGTACGGCAACGCGCTGAACGCCTTGCTGGCGGGCGAGGAAACGTCGTTCCGGGTCGGCGAGACCGCCTCTGTCTTCTGGACGCTCGTGCCGACCGGCTTTCGCCCGAAGCGCGTGTTGAGCGCGCCGGAGCCGGAGGAAGTTCGCGAATTGATCGCCGCCGCGCAAACCGGCCGCGCGGCGGCGGCCGACATCGATCCCGCCGCGTTTTACGCCCTCGGCCTGAGCGCGAGCGGCAGCCGGGTCGTGGTCCGCTCCTGGATCGACACGACGGTCGGCGAGGCGAAGCGCCGTCTCGGCCGCTGGTTCATGTTGCAGGCGCTGGTCGAGCCGGACGGCGAGGAAGGCCGGCCGCTGCCGGCCTGGCGGCTGGCAAACGCGACAACGCGCGATCCCCGGAAAGACCCGCCAGCCGAGCGCGTGGTCGAGGGGCTGATCGGCTTGGCGTTGGGCGGCACGCCGCCGCCGCTGGAACTGCTCTTTGCCGCCGTCCGACGCTGCCGGGCGGAGCAAGGAGTGACGCGCGAGCGCGCGGCGCTCATCAAATTGGTGCTCGGCGCACATCCGGAACTGACGGGAGGACGCGAGGTGAGCGAACAGTTGGATCTCGACAACGGCAATCCGGCGTACCTGTGCGGGCGGCTGCTGGCGGTGCTCGACGCGATCCAGCGACGAGCGCTGAACAACCCGAACGCCACGATCGTCGACAAGTTCTACGGCACGGCGGCGTCGGCTCCGGCTTCGGTCTTCGGCACGTTGCTGCACGGAGCGCGCCCGCATCTCGCCAAACTGCGCAAGGATCGCAGCACCGAAGCTGCCGCGCATGCACTCGAAAGGCGACTCGAAGACGTGCTCGCGCCGCTGGCGGCGTTCCCGAAAACCCTCACATTGCCGGAGCAAGGGCTGTTCGCGCTCGGGTTCTATCACCAACGAGCCGCCGACCGGCGCGCCGCTCGCGAGCGGCGCGCCGAGCGCGAGCGCGGCGAACACGGCGAAGCGAACGCGGCTACGGAGGACGATTCAGACGAGTAAGGCCGATCACGATACGCAGGGAACGCGACCCGTCCACACGACGAAGGAGTCTGTCATGACCGTCACGACCGACGCCGTTCATCTCGATCCCAGCCGGCGCCACGACGCGGCGCTCTTGTTCGATGTCGCCGACGGCAACCCGAACGGCGACCCCGACGCCGGCAACTTGCCGCGCGTCGATCCCGAGACGATGCACGGCCTCGTCACCGACGTCGCCATCAAGCGCAAGGTGCGCGATTGGATCGACGCGACGCGGGGCGAGCAGGCGCGCTACAAGATTTACGTGCAAAACAAGGGCGTCGCGCTGAACGACCTGCACCAGCGGGCCTACGACGAGCTCGGCTTGGCGTCGAAAGGCAAGACGCAGGCGCGCGGCGACGTCGATCGGGCGCAAGCGTGGATGTGCGGCAACTTCTACGACGTGCGGACCTTCGGCGCGGTGATGTCGACCGGCATCAACGCCGGCCAGGTCCGCGGCCCGGTGCAGATCACCTTCGCCCGCAGCATCTCGCCGATCGTGCCGCTCGATCTGTCCATCACCCGGGTGGCGATCACCAAGCCAGAAGACGTCCGCACGGTCACAGCGGAAGGGGACGAAGCGGGCGGCAAGCGAACCGAAATGGGACGCAAGGCGCTGGTGCCCTATGGCCTCTACCGCGCCAGCCTCTTCGTCGTGCCTCCGTTCGCCCGCCGAACCGGCTTCGACGGCGATGATCTGGCGGCTCTCTGGGAAGCGCTGCAAATGATGTGGGATCTTGACCGCTCGGCGTCGCGCGGCATGATGGCGTGCCGGGGGCTCTGGGTCTTCAGCCACGACAACCCGCTCGGCAACGCGCCGGCGCACCGGCTGCTCGATCGCATTCGCGTCGAACCGGTGGACGAGACGAAAGCGCCGCGAGCATTCGGCGATTACCGGGTGACGGTCGATGCGGCCGATCTGCCGGAAGGCGTCACCCTGACGCGGCTGGACGCCTGACTTCCGCTTCGCGCTCGATCGCGCGAGCGCCGGAGCCGGCGGCGGGAGCGGCGGAGACATCACCGCTCCCGCAATCGAGCGCGATCGGCGGGGATTGAAACAGGTAGTCAGACAGGTGCGGGCGCCGGCGCCGCCCGCTTCAGATTCGGCGCGGCGGCGGGAGGCGGCATGGACGACACGCGAACCCAATGGGCCGACGACGACCTCGTGCCCATCTCCGCCCTCGAGCATTGGAGCTATTGCCCGCGCCAGTGTGGACTGATCCACCTGGAGCAGACCTACGACGAAAATCTCTACACCCTGCGCGGCAACCGCGTCCATCGCGCCGCCGACGAGTCGGGCGACGTCATCGAACGCGGCGTCCGCACGGCGCGGGCGCTGCCGCTCTGGTCCGATCGGCTCGGCTTGACCGGCCGGGCCGATCTGGTCGAGTTTCACGGCGACACGCCCTATCCGGTCGAATACAAGGCGGGCGACCGCCGCGGCGCCCGTCACGCCGCCTTGCAACTCTGCGCCCAGGCGCTCTGCCTCGAAGAAATGTTCGGCCATCCGGTCCCGGCCGGCGCCCTCTGGCAACACGCCAATCGCCAGCGGCTCGAAGTGGCCTTCGACGACGCCCAGCGCGCGGCGGTGGCGCAGGCGACGGCGGCGGTGCGAGCGATGCTCGCCGGCCAGCAATTGCCGCCGGCCGTGAACGACGCGCGCTGCCGCCATTGCTCGCTGGCCGACGCCTGCCTGCCCGATCTGAGCGCCCATCCGGCCCGCCTGCGCGGTTTG
>JAICJJ010000235.1 GCA_025928535.1 Thermomicrobiales bacterium | reverse complement strand
GGGCGCGACCAACCTGGCGCCAGTCTGCGACAACGGCCGCGACGACGCCGACGCGCGGCCGGGCGTGATCGCTCTCCAGGGCGTGCCGCCCGGCGCCTACACCGTGTCGCAGACGACCCCGCCGCAAGGCTTCGCCGCCGCCCGCTCGACGGGCGTCACGGTCGAGCCGGGACAGACCGCTCGGGTGAATGTCGTCGTCGCCCCGTTGCCAGCGCCGACCGGCTCGCTGGTCGTCAGCAATGTCGGCCCCGACGGGAGCCTGATCGGCGGCGGCTGCTTCAGCGTCCTCGATCAAAACGGCGCCGTCGCCGCCCAGGCGTGCGACAACGACCGGAACGACCGCGACAACCGGGCCGGGGTGGTCGGCTTCGCCAACCTCGACGCCGGGCAATACACCGTCCGGCAAACCCGCGCCCCGCAAGGCTTCGACGCGGCTCCCGACCAGCGCGTGACGATTCAGGGCAATGCCGAGCAAGACGTGACGATGCAAAGCCCGGCGACCGCGCCGGCGACCGGCAGCGCCGAACTGCAGGCGTTCGACGAATTCGGCCAACCCGTGCCAGGGCAATGCTTCGTCCTCAACCACGCCGGCGCGCAAAAAGGCCCCTATTGCGCCAACGACCAGGGCGTCGCCACGGTCAACGATTTGCCGGTCGGCGTCTACGAAGCGGTGGCGCAAAACACGGACGAAACCGCGACCGGCGCGGCCGGCACGGCGACGGCGGCGCAAGCGGTCGCCGACCGCCGCTCGTTCACCGTCCGCAAGGGCCAGCAGCCGGTCCGGGTGCCGCTGACGATCCGCCGCCAACGCGCGACGACCGGCACGCTCATCATCTCCGTCCGCGATCAACGCGGCCGGCCGCTCGACGGCGCCTGTTTCAGCCTGCGCGGCGCGGGCAATCGGACCGACGTCTGCGACAACCAGCGGGGCGACGCCGACGCGACCGTCGGCCAGATCCGCCTGAACGACCTCGCTGCCCGCACGTACACGCTGACCCAGACGACCGCGCCGGCCGGTTTCCAGACGGCGGCCGATCAATCGGTGACGATCGGCGCCGGCGGCTCGACGCGGGTAACCGTCACGAACACGGCGGCGCCGCCACAACGGGGCGGGCTGACGGTCCAGACGGTCGATCCCGCCGGCAAGCCTGTGCCGGGCGCCTGCTTCCTGCTGCTGCAAGGCGTCAACACGACCGGCCCCGTCTGCGACGACGCCGACGGCGCCAATGACGGCACGACGACCTTCGGCAACGTCCAGGACGGCGCCTATCTCGTCCGGATGTCGAGCGCGCCGGACGGCTATGCGTCGGCCGGCGACACGGCGGTGCGGGTCACGCCAGGGCAAACCGCCCAGGTCACGATGACGGTCACGCCGCGGCCCGGCGCCGTTTTGATCGCCAAGACGGACGCCAACGGCGCGGCGTTGGGCGGCGCCTGTTTCGCCCTGATCCGGGCCGACGGCGGAACTGGCTACCAGTTGTGCGACAACGACGCCAACGACGCCAATCCGGCGGCCGGGTTGATCCTCCTCAACGGCGTCGCGCCGGGCGATTACGTCGTCCGCGAAACGCAGACGCCGAGCGGCTATCAAACGGCGGGCGACCAGCGGATCACCGTCGCGCCCGGCCAGCGCGCCGATGTGACGGTGAAAAACACGCCCGTGCCGCCGCCGCCGCAAACCGGCTCGCTCGCCGTCAGCAAGGTCGATTCGGCCAACGCCGCGCTGCCGGGCACCTGCTTCGCCCTTCTGCAAGGCAATGCGACGATCGCCAGCCGCTGCGACAGCGACGACGGCGCGGCCGACGGCGTCATCACCTTCACCCAGATTGGCGTCGGCACGTTCACCTTGCGCGAGACGCGCCGGCCCTCAGCCTCCTACCAACCGATCGCCGATCAGCAGGTGACGATCCAGCAAAACCGGACGACCCGCGTCACCGTCCAGAACACGCTGCGGCCGGGTCGGGTGCTCGTCCAAAAGACGAACCAGAACGGCAATCCGCTGCAAGGCGCTTGCTTCGATCTCCAGACCGACGGGCAGCAGCCGCTCTGCTCGGACGCCAACGGCCAAATCGTCTTCGACAATCTGGCGCCCGGCATCTACAAACTGGTCGAGACGCAAGCTCCCGCCGGCTACCTGCCGGCCGCGCCGGTGACGAACATCGTCGTCAATCCGGGCGCGACGACGACGGTCGACGTCGAAGACCAACTGGCGCCGCCGCCGCCGAACACCGGCTCGATCCGGGTCATCAAATTCACCTGCCCGGCGGGCGAGGCGGGCGAAGGGACGCGCTTCATCGATTCGTCGAATCCGGGCGGCAACCAGTTGACGCAAACGGCCGGCTGCGTCGTCTCCGACGCGAGTTTCCGCCTGACGCCCGCCGGCGGCGGGAAACCGGTCGAGTTTTCGACCGGCGCCGATGGCATCTTCCAGACGACCGTGCCGGCCGGCGATTATCTGCTGCAGGAACTGTCGCCCGATCTGCCCGGCGATCAGCAAGAGCCGGTGACGATCTTCGTCAACCAGCAGACGACCGTCGTCGTCCTCAACGACGTCGCCCCGCCGGCGCCGGCGCCCGCTTCGGTGGCGATCCGGAAATACACCTGCGCCCCCGGCTTCCAGGGCACGGTCTACGCCGACTTCGTCGCCGCCTGCCTGCAAGACCAGAATCTGACGAACAACGTCGTCTTCCGGATCGACGGGCAATCGTCCGCCCGGCGCGTCACCGGCGACATCGGTCAGCAAGGAAAGACGCAGTTCGTCAATCTGGCACCGGGCGCCTACACGCTGACCGAAACGGCGCCGTCCGCCGCGCAGACGACGTTCGCCTTCTGCGGGCTCGACGCCGACAACCCGACCAGCCGGATCGTCGGCACGGCTGTCGATCTGCGTCTGACCGCCGGTCAGGCCGTGACCTGCACCTGGTTCAACGTGCCGGATCAGGTGACGCAGACGTCCGGTACGATCGTGGTTCACAAACTCGGCTGCGCCGCGACCGCCTATCCGCCCGATTTCGACTGGTACGGGCAGTGCCAGCCGCAAGGCGCGGGCGTCCGCTTCGCGCTGTCGGTCTTCGACGGCACGAACTTCGTGCCGCGCGGAACCGGCGCGACCAACGACGACGGGCTGCTGTCCTTCGTCGCGTTGCCGCCGGGCACGTACGCGCTGCAGGAAGTCGGCGGCACGTGGTGCCGCGCCCAATCGGACAGCGTCGATGCCCGCGGCAACATCGTCGTCCAGGCGGGGCAGCGGGCGAACGTCTGGATCTTCAATTGCCTCGGCACGCGCAATCCGCCGAACACGGGCGCCGGGCCGCTGGCCGGGCCGGCGCCGTCGCCCCTCACCGGGGCGTTGCTCGGATTCAGCCTCGTCTGGCCGCTGGCCGGGCTGGCCTGGCTCCGCTTCGGACGGCGCGCCGCCGCCTGATCCGGGCGTTCACCGCGAATACGCCGAGCGGGGCCGGGTTCGAGTTCGAACCCGGCCCCGCTCGTGATGGCGGCGTGTCCACCGCGCCGTGTCATCCGCATGGCGCGCTGGCTTGAGTCGCTTGCCCTCACGTTCAACCTGTGGCCGCCACGCGGTCGAGCCGCTCACATCGGGTTCATCAGAAGATCACGGATTTTTCACCAGCGACCTCCCAATGGGCCAATTTTATCGAGTGATAGCGCTTGACTCTGGACGTCAACATGAATTTCAGATAAGGTTCTCATACGTGAACATGAAACGAAAATGAACGCGGCTCGCTGGATCGTTCGCTGATCCCGCAGGTGAAAGAGAGGGAGAGCCGGGTGGAAACGCATTCGTCGGCGCGGCGGCGCGCCGGGGCATCGCTCTGGCGCGTCGTCGCTGTCGTCGCATTGCTCGCGACGACGCTGCCGCTGGTTCCTGGAGCGGCTCGGTCGCGGCGCGACACGAGCGGTCAGCATGAGGCGACGCCGCTCAGCATCGTCGCCGTACCGGCCGGCGCCGACCCCGCCCAAGCCGCCCACGACCTCGGCGTCCAACCGACCTACATCTATCGCCACGTCCTGAACGGCTTCGCCGCGGCATTGCCGGCGAGCGCGGTGCGCGCCGCCCGCTCCCGGCGCGGCACGTCGATCGGCCCTGACCCGGCCGTCCGCATCGCCGGCCAGCGCATCCCGACCGGCGTCCGCCGGATCGCCGCCGACAAAAGCCCGCTGGCGAGCATCGACGGTCAGGACGGCCCGCCGATCGACGTCGACATCGCCGTGCTCGACACCGGCATCTCGGGCCGCGCCGACCTGAATGTCGCCGGCGGCACGAATGTCTTCGACACCAGCAGCGACGTCAAGCAGTGCGACCTGAGCGGCGGCGACACGACCGACCACAACGGACACGGCACGAACGTCGCCGGAATCATCGGCGCGATCGACAACGACGCCGGGGTCGTCGGCGTGGCGCCGGGGGCGCGCCTCTGGTCGGTTTCCGTGCTCACCGCAAAAGGAACGGGCACCTGGTCGTCGGTCATCTGCGGGCTCGACTGGGTCGACGCCCATCGCGACACGATCGACGTCGTCAACCTCAGTTTCGGCGGCCCCATCGAAGGCAGCGACACCGATTGCCAGTCCGCGCTGCCGACCGGCCTGCATGCGGCGATCTGCAAACTCGTCAACAACGACGACATCGCCATCGTCGTCGCCGCCGGCAATCAGCGGAAGGACGCCTCGGGTTTCGCTCCGGCCGCCTACGACGAAGTGGTCACCGTCGCCGCGCTGGCCGACTCCGACGGCAAGCCGGGAGGCAACGGCGGGAAGACGTGCGACAAGAATCGCGACGACACGCTCGCCAAGTTCAGCAACTTCGGGCCGGCCGTTGACATCGTCGCGCCCGGCGACTGCATCGTGTCGCTCGGCATCAGGAATGGCTCCCTTTCGCGCTACAGCGGCACCAGCCAGGCGACGCCGCACGTCGCCGGCGCGATCGCGCTCTTCCTTGCAAGCGCGCAACCCGCGCCGGGATCGCGCGTCGCCGCCGCCCGATCGTGGCTGGCGGCGACGGCCTCGGAGCCGATGGGAGCGACGCAGGCGACAAAGAAGGGCAAGGGCAAAGGAGGGAGCGTGCGGCCGCTCGATGCGCCGCTGCTCTACCTCGGCGCCGCCTGATCACGACCCGGACCGCAGGCCGACCCTCGTCCGGTCGTGCTATCGTCGCGCCATGCCGACCGATCTCGCCCTTTCGCCGCGCCGCTCGCTCGCCCTGCGCGGCGCGGCGCTCGCCGCCGTGTTGCTGCCCGGCCTCGTCATGACGCCCGGCTTCGCCGCCTCGACCGCCACGCCCACGCCCATCTCGGCGCCGTGCGAGGCGCCGCCTCGTTCCCGGGCGGAACTGACGGCGCTCTTCGCCACGCCGCTGGCGACGCCGGCGCCGACGCCCGGCGTCGTCGCGTCCGGCTCGCCGGT
>JAICJJ010000607.1 GCA_025928535.1 Thermomicrobiales bacterium | reverse complement strand
GCGGGGCAGATCGCCGGCATCCAGGTCGTCAACGAGGTGAAGACGCCGATCGGCGACGCGCTCGAACTCGTGGCGCAGGATCTGGCGGACGCGCCGGGAACCAGGATCGTCGTCCTCGTCACCGACGGCGAGGAGACGTGCGGCGGCGACCCGCGGGCGGCGATCGCGGATCTGGCCGCGCAGGGGATCGAGATCCACGTCAACATCGTCGGCCTGGCGCTCGACGATCCGGCGCTCAAACAGCAATTCGAAGAGTGGGCGCGCCTCGGGCGCGGCCAATTCTTCGACGCGCGCAGCCAGGCGGAGTTGGGCGCGGCGATCGCACAGGCGGTCCAGCCGCCCTATCGCGTGATCGACGCGGACGGATCGGTCGTCGCCAGCGGGGTCGTCGGCGGGCCGCCCATCGGCGTGCCGCCCGGCGCCTACGCCATCGAGATCGAGAGCGAGCCGCCGGGGCGGATCGACCAGGCGATGGTCGGGCCGGGGCAGGCGGTCAAGCTGCCGCTGCCGCCAGCGTCGGAGCAAACGAACGGGCCGTGATGGGCGTCCGGCTCGGATTCATCGACAGGACGAGGAACGAAACGCTTCCCGCGGTGGCGCGTCCAACGTCAATCGTCCGTCAATCGTCATCCTGACGCAGGAAGGATCTCGGCGTCGCCACCGCGATTGCTTGCGAACCGAGACGCTTCGGCGGCGGCCTCAGCATGACGATTGACGCCGGTCATCGCTCAGAGAGGCAGCGCCAACTGCTGGCCATCTCGCGCCGCGGCGACGCCAGTGCTCTCAGCGCCGCCGCTCACGACAGGCCGGCGTTCATGCCGCTCGTCATCTCGGAAGCCGTAGCGCTCGCGCACTCGAGCAATTCGCGCATCCAGACATTCCCGCCAGGCGCGCGGCGGATCGGCCTGGGGGTAGGCGCTGGCATACCGAGGCATCAACGCGGGGTGGGACTCTGCCACCCACGCGAAGTAGTGTTCCTTGACCAACGGCGCCAACCGGAGCGGCGATGCCCAAAACGAGGTCGCGCCATGGTCCCGCGCCGCCCGGACGACTGCCTCGATCGAGGCTTCGGAATCGGTAAGGCCGGGCAAGATCGGAGCCAGGTAGACGCCGCACGGGACGCCGGCAGCGACCAGCCGCCCCAGAATCTCCAACCGCTTTGATGGCGGCGGCGTTCCCGGTTCGATGGATCGCCACAACGTCGGATCGAGCGTGGTCACGGTCAGGTTGACCCGCACGCCGGCGGCCGCGTGCAACGCGGCCAGCAAATCCTGATCGCGCCAGACCAGCGTCGATTTCGTGACAATCGACGCCGGCGTCCGGGCATCGATGAGAGCCTGGAGCACGCCGCGCATCAGGGCGAACCGCCCCTCGCAGGGTTGATACGGATCGGTCGCCGTGCCGATCGCGATCCGCTCGCGTCGCCAGGCGCGGGCCGCCAACTCGCGCCGCAAGACCTCCGCGATGTTCGCCTTGATGATGATGCGCTGTTCGAAGTCGTCGTCCGCATTCAGACCGAGATAGGCGTGCGTCGCGCGCGCATAGCAGTAGTGACACCCATGGACGCAGCCGCGGTAGGGGTTGAGCGACCAGGCGAACGGCATGCCGCTCACCCGATTGAGGGCGCTCTTGCACGCGGTTTCGCGATACTGCCTCGCGCTCATGCAGACAGAATAGAACGTATGTTCTCTTTCGTCAATCGTCCCGAGCATGTCCGCGACGATCCGGGTTTTGGTCCGCCACAACGGCTCCGCCGAAGCGCAGAAGAGCGCGCTGACGTGTTGATCGGCTGTCTGGTATCGTGCGCGT
>JAICJJ010000265.1 GCA_025928535.1 Thermomicrobiales bacterium | reverse complement strand
GACGAGAACGATGCCAGACGCGACGATTCATCCGTGGGTCGAACAGTTTCGACGCGCAATCGGCTTCGGCCTCCAGCCCGTTCCCCGCCCGGACGACCCCGCGCCTTCGCGCCGCCTGCTCGATCTCGCCGTCCTGGCGGAGTCGCTCGGGTTCGATGCGTTCTTCCTCGGCGATCACCCCGGCTACATGCCCGACCCATGGCTCCATTTGAGCGCAGCCGCGATGCGAACGCGACGCATCCGGCTCGGCTCGGTCGTCCTCTGCGCCGCCTACCGGCTCCCCCTCGTCACCGCCCGCCTCGGCGCCGACCTCGACCGCCTCTCCGGTGGCCGATTCATCCTCGGCCTCGGTCACGGCTGGAACGCCGCCGAATTCGCCCAACTCGGCATCCCGTTTCCGCCCGTTCCCGAACGCCAGGCGGCGCTGGCGGAAACGGTCGAGATCATCGATGGCGTCTGGGCTCCGCGGCCTTTCACCTACCACGGCGCCCATCATGCTGTCGAAGCGGCGCAGATCGTCCCGCCCCCGCTCCAGCAACCTCGCCCGCCGTTGATTCTCGCCGGCGGCGGCGAACGCGTCGGCCTGCGCCTCGTCGCCCGCTACGCCGACGCCTGCAACTTCGGGCCGGGCCACGCGACCGGCCTTGCCCGGACCGGCGAAGAGATCCAACGCAAACTCGACGCCTTGCGCCGTCATTGCGAGGAGATCGGCCGCCCGTACGAATCGATCCTTCGCACGCACTTCACCTCCTGGCTGATGGTCGCGGCGGACGAGCGGGCGGCCATCGCCAAGCGGGACCGCTACTATCCCCATGGGCTCACCGAAGAGCAGCGTTTCAGCCGCGTCGTCGGCTCGCCGGAACAGGTCGCCGCCTACTACCAGGCGCTGGCCGACGCCGGCATGCAATATTTCGTCGTCCAGGTGCAAGACGCCGAGGACACGGAAACGATCGAACTCTTCGCGCGCGAGGTCATGCCGCGGATCGCGGCCCCCGTCGGGTGATGATCGAATCGCGTTGGTTGACAGCAAGCCGGCGCGACGCGTCCGCGATCGGGCCGGGGGGCGAGGGAGCGGGAATGGATTCAGCGATGCCGTTTCGGGCCGAGGTCGACGCCGCCATCACGGCGGCCGTGGCCGCGGGGACCGTCGTTCGCGATCTGTATGATCGGGCCGCGGCGGCAACGTACGAAAAGCGTGACGGCTCCGTCGTGACCGACGCCGATCTCGCCGCCGATCGCATCATCCGCGAAATCATTGGCGACCGCTTTCCGGACGACGGCATCCTGACTGAAGAAGTCGCCGACGATCCGGCGCGGCTGACGAAACGCCGCACCTGGATCGCCGACCCGATCGACGGCACGCAGCAATTCGTCGACCGCACCGGCGATTTCGACGTCCTCGTGGCGCTCGTGGAAGCAGGCCGTCCGATCGTCGCGGCGGGATTGCAGCCGACGACGGGGCACCTTTGCGTCGCCGCCCACGGCAGCGGGGCGTGGCTGCGCGACGGCAACAAGTCGTTCCGCCGAGTCGCCTTTGTTCAACTGCCCCCCAACGCCGCGCCGCGTCTGGCGAGCACGATCTGGTTCGGCGCCCCGGCAAACATGCCGACGCTGGCGCGCATCGCCGCCCGCCTCGGCGGCGATTCCGGCGACACCCTCCAGATCGGCTTCACGCCGCGCCTCTTTCTCCCGCCCCGGCGCTGCGACGCCATGATCGGCTACCGCGTCGGCAAGCCGCTGGACGCGCAGTCGATGGCCTGGGAGTGGGATTTCGCGATGCCCGATCTGTTCGTGCACGAAGCGGGGGGCCTGCTCACCGACCTGAACGGCCAGCCCTATTGCTACGGCAAGCCGAATCCCCGCGTCGGCGCCGGCCTCGTCGCCGCGGTCGATCCCGAAACCCACGCCCGCGTGCTGGCCGAGACGCGCGCGGAACTTGGCCTCGCGTGACCCAGCCTTCAGGACACGCTCGGCCCGGTCGGGCCCCCCGTCGGAGCCGGCGGTACGACCATCACCGGCCCAATCCCGGCGAACACGAGCCGCCGCGCCAGTTCGCTGTCGCGGCTCAGCGGCAACGCGGCGGTCGCTTTCGCCGTCAGCATCACCACCGGCCGCCGGTGGCGCTCCACTTCCGCCCGAATCCGATTGAACGGATCGCCGACCGCGACGACCGGAACCGCATCGGGCAGCGCAAATCGCGTGCGGGCCTCTTCGAGGTAGGCGCGCTTCGCGCTCCGCCGCGTCGACATCCGGCGGCAATTCGGCGCTCTCGCGGGGCGCCGGGCCGTGCGACGGGGCGTGGACCGGCGGCTCGGGATAGGGCACGACCCGAATGAACCTCACCTCCGCGCCCATTGTCGCCGCAAGCGTCCGCGCCGCCGGCACGACGACCTCGCCCGCGTGGGAGCCGTCGAGCGGCACGATGACGACGTCGAACGGGTGGGCGGACTCCGCCGGCGGATTCACGTCATTGACCATGGTCGTCGCTCCTGCCTGAGGTCCGGTCACGATGCGCACGCGGCTGACGCCCGCGAACGTCTCCGCCACTGGACCGGCGACGATATCCTATACCGATCGAATCGTGCGATTGGGCCGGTCCGGAGATGCCGCCGAGCCGGAATCGAGGTGGATTGATGACCATGCTGCAACCGGTTCTCCGCGGCCGCACGCGCTCGCTCTGGCTGCAGGACGCGTTGGCCGCCGAGCCGGGCGCCGAGGCGGGCGAGCCGTTGACCGGCCAGACGCGGGCCGATGTCTGCATCGTCGGCGGCGGCTACACCGGGCTCTGGACCGCGCTTCGCATCAAGGAACTCGATCCGTCGGTCGACGTGGTCATTCTCGAAGCCGACATCTGCGGCGCCGGGGCGAGCGGCCGCAACGGCGGATTCGTCTCCGACTGGTGGTCGAAATTGAGCCACCTGATCCGGCTCTGCGGCCTCGAAGAAGGACTCCGGCTGGCCCGCGCCTCGGAAGCGGCAGTCGGAGCGATCGGCGCGTTCTGCGCCGAAAACGGCATCGACGCCCATTTCGTCCACAACGGCACGATCTGGGCGGCGACCGCACCGAGCCAGGTCGGCGTCTGGGACCATGCCGTCGATCTCTGCGAAGCGCACGGCGTCGACGTCTTCCAGCGCCTGACGCCGGCGGAAACCGCCTGGCGCACGGGGTCGCGCATCCACCTTGGCGCCGTCTACGAACGGACCGGCGCGACGGTCCAGCCAGCGCTGCTGGCGCGGGGACTGCGGCGGGTCGCCCTCGCGCGCGGCGTCCGCATCTACGAGCAATCGCCTGTCAGTTACGTCGATCGGAAAAACCCGCCGGTCGTCAACACCGATCGCGGCCGGGTCGTCGCGGATACCGTCGTCCTCGCGATCAACGCCTGGGCGGCGGCGTTGCCGGAATTGCGGCGGGCGGTCTTGCCGATGGCCAGCGACATGATCGCCACCGAGCCGATGCCGGAACGACTGGCGGCAATCGGCTGGACCGGGGGCGAATCGATTTCCGACAGCAACCTGATGGTCGACTACTACCGGACGACCCGCGACGGCCGCATCGCGTTCGGCAAAGGGGGTCTCGCCCACTCATATCTCGGCCGCATTTCGGTCGGCTTCGAAGCGGTCGATGGCCGCATCAGTCAAACCGAGCAAGCGTTCCGCCGCGCCTATCCCTCACTCGCCAACGTCCCGATCACCCATCGCTGGACCGGGCCGATCGACCGGACTGAAAACAACACGCTCATCTTCGGCACGCTCGACGGCGCTCCGGCGGTCCACTCTGGCGTCGGCTACTCCGGAAGCGGCGTCGGGCAGACCTGGGTCGGCGGCCACTTTCTCGCCTCCCGCGCGCTTGGCCGCCGGGACGAATGGACCGCGTCGGCGCTCAATCGCGGGCCGTGGGCGCTCTTTCCGCCCGACCCGGCGCGCTTTTTCGGAGGCATCGCCGTTCGCGCCGCTGTCCACCAACGCGAACTCGACCTCTATGCCGGCCGCACGCCGAATCCGGCTGTCGATGCGCTGGCCCATCTGGCGCCGTCCGGGATGAAAAAGGAGTGACGCCGGGACCGCGCTTCCACGACTACGGCTTGGCCGCCAGAAAATCGCCCGCCACGAATCCGGTCTGGTCGCCGTCGGCGACATGCACCGGATACCAGTCGAATCCGCCCTCCGCTTGGGGCGGACCATCGACGACCAGCGATTGCGACGGATCGAGCGTGGCGACCACCGCGCCGTCCGTCGACGGCTGATTGCGCAGATTGACCGTCGATTCGCTGACGACGACCGTCGCGCCGGGCGCGAACGGCGCGCCACTGGCGGCAGGCGAAGCCGGACCGGTCGGCAAGAGCCGCAGGTAGTGCGGCGCGGGATCGGCGGCGAGCGTCGCGAACGGCAGGAAGCGGACGACGACCGTCGAAGCGGCCTCCGGCAGCGCGAGCGCCGTCCATCCCTCCCGGGTCGCGCCGGGAAAGCAGGAGCCGCTCAGATCGGGCGACGGTGGGGTCAGCGTCATCACGTCGAGCACCGGCTGTCCCGTCTCGTCGACCAGGGCGAACGCATTCGGCGGGAAAGAGACCGGCCGCTCGCCGTCGCCAAGGGCCGTCGCCGCGACCCGAAACGCCAACCAGTTGGCGATCTCGGAAGGATCGGCTTCGCCGAGCGCCTTCGTTCCCAGCCCGCTTTGGTCGAAGACCGGCTGCCCCTGGATCACTTCGCGCAACTCGATCCGCCAATCGGGCGTGATCACCGCTTCGCCGATCCCGGCCGGATCATCGAACGACCGGCCCGCGCCAACGCTCGGTTGCGGCGTTCCTTGGGTCATCGGCCGTCTGCCTCCTTCGATCGCCGGCCGGCTCCGCGGCTGCATTGCCGTTGCGCCGCGTCAACCGGCCGTCCACGCGGTCCATTCGCGGCTCGCCGTCGGCGTGGCGGCCGGCACGACGCCGCCCATTCGGCGGCGGGCCGTCGCGCCGTTGGTCGCCCACCAACCCGCGTCCAACGCGACCAATTCG
>JAICJJ010000508.1 GCA_025928535.1 Thermomicrobiales bacterium | reverse complement strand
GTGCGGGCGCACCGGCGCCGCGCGATGCTGTAGCATCGAACAATCGCCTATCAGGCCCGACTCGCGCCGCACCTCGGTTCACCACCTTGACGGACACCGACTCGTCAGCGCCGCCGTCCCAGATCATCCTCGCCTCCGGCTCGCCCCGCCGGCGAACGTTGCTCGCCTGGCTCGGCGTGGCGTTCAACGTTGCCAGCGCCGACATCGACGAAACGATCGCGCCGGGAGCGACGCCGAAAGCGGCCGTCCTTGAGTTGGCGGAGCGAAAGGCGCGAGCCATCGCCGCCGACAATCGGTCGGGGTTGATCATCGCCGCCGACACTGTCGTCGCCTTCGACTGCGACATCCTTGGCAAGCCGGCGGACGACGCGGCGGCGCTGGGAATGCTGCAACGATTGCGAGGCCAAGCCCCCGAAGTCTGGACCGGCGTCGCGCTGCTCGACGCGGCGGGAGGCCGGTTCGAGCGGGCCGCGGTGCGCAGCGTCGTCCATATGCGAGCGGCGAGCGACGCCGCGTTGCGCGAGTACATCGCGACGGGAGAAGGCCGCGACAAGGCGGGCGCCTACGCCATCCAGGGAGGCGGGGGCGAGTTCGTGACCCGCGTCGAAGGCTGCTGGTTGAACGTGGTCGGCTTGCCGCTCTGCGAGGTCGCCGCCCGACTGACTGAATTCGGCGTCGCGATTCCGGCGACCGGTCCGGTTTGCACCTTGCCAGGCGGCGCGGTTTGCCCGCGACTCAAGGCGGACTGAGCGGCCCGACGCGCTCTCGCAACCAGGCTTCGAAATCGTGTTCCGCCGTGGCGCGTTCGCCCGGCCGCTCCGCGACGGCTTCGAGTTGGCGCGCGAGTTCGAGCCGCTCGCCGGTGAACTCGAGACCGTTCAACTCGAGAAACGTATCCATCGCGAGGAATGCGGTCCGCTTGTTACCGTCGAGGAACGCCTGAGCCTGCGAAACGCCGATCGCCAGGAGCGACGCCTGCCGGATCAGGTCGGCTTCCTCGTAATACTCCGCGGCGCGCGTTCGCGAGATGGCGGACTCAAGCGCGTCTTCATCTCGCAGCGGGCGCGGCGCAATGCCATGCTGCTCCATGGCGAATGCGTGAATGGCGATCACGTCGGCCAACGTCAGGTGGTTCGCCATCGGTCAACGATCGGCCAGATAACGCAGCGCCGGCTCGTTGCGCTCCCAATTCTTTTCGAGAATGTCCCTGATCTCCGGCCGCAACACCGGCCGCTGCTCGATTTCGGTCAATTCGACCGCGAGATGCTGTCCTTCTTTCCAGCCGTGGCGCTCGACTTCTTCCTTCGGGATCGTTACGACGTAACTGTTTCCGGTTTTCCGCAATTGCTGGACGATCATCGTCGGCTCCTGTCACGCGCAGTCGGTGCGTCGATACAACATTTACAGTATACTCCGTATGCATCGTCATCCGCATGTCGTTTGACACGCGCTTCCCGTGAGAAAGACAATCGCCCGATGACGTCCATCCCTTCGACAACCACGACCGAGGACCCAAGCATGACGGAAACGCTTCCCTCCCCGGCAGACGCCGCCGCGGAACCGGCGCTGGCCAAGGCGTACGATCCGGCCCAGGTCGAAGCCGGGGTCTACGACCGCTGGGACGCGGCCGGCTATTTCCAGCCGAACTGGATTCCGGACCGCACGCCGTTCGTCGTCGTCATGCCGCCGCCCAACGTCACCGGCGAATTGCACATCGGCCACGCGCTGACGATGACCGTCGAAGACATCATGATCCGCTGGCATCGGATGCTCGGCGAGCCGACGCTCTGGATTCCGGGCGCCGATCACGCCGGGATCGCCGGCCAGTGGGTGGTCGAAAAGCAACTCGCTGCCGAAGGGATCACCCGCCACGATCTCGGCCGCGCCAAATTTCTCGAGCGCGTCTGGGAATTCATGAACCGTTATCGCGGCCGTATCCGCGAACAATTGAAGATTCTCGGCGCGTCGTGCGATTGGACCCGCTTCTGCTTCACGATGGATCCCGGTCCGTCGCGCGCGGTCCGGCGCGTGTTCAAGCGGCTCTACGACAAGGGGCTCATCTACCGCGGCGAGCGCCTCATCTCCTGGTGCCCGCGCTGCATGACGGCGCTCTCCGACCTGGAAGTCGTCCACCGGGACGAGCAAGGCTCGCTCTGGACGTTCGCCTACCCGATCGAAGGCAGCGACGAAACGATCGCCGTCGCCACGACCCGGCCCGAAACCATGCTCGGCGACACCGGCGTCGCCGTTCATCCCGACGACCCGCGCTATCAGCGCTTCATCGGCCGGTTGGTTCGCCTGCCGATCGTCGACCGCCTGATCCCGCTCGTCGCCGACGACGCGGTCGATCGATCGTTCGGCACCGGCGCGGTCAAGGTGACGCCGGCGCACGACCCGAATGACTTCGAGATCGCGAAGCGGACCGGGCTGCCGGCGATCAACGTGATGAATCTCGATGGCACGATGAACGCGGAAGCCGGCCCCTTCGCGGGCCTGACGATCCGCGACGCCCGCGCCGCCGTCGTCGCGCGAATGGAAGCCGAAGGCCGCCTGCTGACAACCGAGCCGCACGTCCACGCCGTCGGCCATTGCCAGCGGTGCGACACGATCGTCGAGCCGATCATCTCCCGGCAATGGTTCGTGCGGATGG
>JAICJJ010000164.1 GCA_025928535.1 Thermomicrobiales bacterium | reverse complement strand
TTCGTAGGTGTTCGGGTCGAGGCGCGCCGCCCCGATCATGCGGTCGACCAGTGAAGGAGAGGTCGCGTACATCGTTCGTCACCTTCGCTCTGCCGGCGGTGCGCCCAACGGGCCCCGTCCTTCCCGCAGCCGGGCCCGGCCCCATTGTAGAGGCCGTCGCCGCGTCCCGCTCGACCCGTTGCGAACGGCGGCCGGCAATCCGGATCGGCGCGGCGGGCGTAGATGCCGGCAACCGGACCTGCGCGGCAGCCTGGAGGGAAGGTGTCGCGCGCCGGAGGCGTCCGTCCGCCGTCAGCAAGCGGCGCGACGCCGATCTCGTTTCGCCGCTCCTGCGGCGCCCGCCAATCGAATTCCGCGCGATCCCGCGAATTGCGTGTTCGCCCGTGTGTCCGTGTGTCCAGGATCTGGGCGCGGCGCGGCGTGTTCGCCGTGCGCGGACCGATGCCCCTCGATCGCCCGCGCCGCCGCGCCCCGACGATGAGGGAAGGATCGATGGGAACCTTGTGCCGCCTCTTCTGCGCGATCGCGACGATCGCGGCGTTCTCGGCTGCCGCCGCGCCCGACCGGGCCGCCGCGGCCTGGACGGCGACGATCGCCGCCGACGCGGTCAACATCCGGGCCGAGCCGGGATTGTGGAGCGACGTCGTCGGCCAGGCGTTGGCCGGCGAACCGGTCGATGTGCTCGATGGGCCGGCCGACGGCTGGTTTCAGATCGCCACGGCCGACGCGACCGGCTGGATCGACGGCGCGTTTCTGGACAATGGCGACGGCGGCGATTCATCCGACGCCGGCCGATGGATCGACGTCGACCGTTCCAACCAGATGGTCACGCTCTACGACGGCGATGCGCCGGTCGCGTCGTTCTGGGGCGCGATGGGGTCCGACCCCTCGTCCGACGGCTTCTACGCGACCGCTGTCGGAACGTACACGATCTACAGCCTCAATCCGAGCCTGACCTGGACCGACTGGGGACAAACCTGGATTCGCGATTGGGTCGGCTTCGATCCGGACCGGCAAAACGGCTTTCACACCTTTTCGATGGATTCCGACGGCGCCGTGCTGTCGAATGGCGCGGCCCCGACCGGCGGCTGCGTCGCGCTCGCCCCGGGCGACGCCGACCAACTCTTCGCGTTCGCCACGATCGGCATGCCGGTCGTCGTCCACTGGTGACCGCCGACCCATGCGCCGCGGCACGCAATCTGCCGTATGTCGCCAAGGCGATCGATGGGGACGCAGGGACAGGCCAAGCACGCGAACGACTGACTCGCCGTCAGACGAGCCGGCCGCGGCGTCGCCGAATTGGGAGAATCTCGATGCGCATGCGTCTCCTCGCCGTCGCGATCGCGATGATCGCGGTCGTGGCGGGCCCCGCCGTCGTTCCCGCCGCGGCGCAAGACAGCGGCGGCTGGGGAACCTCGTTCTGGGTGCCGACCTACCAGCAGCAGCGCAATCTCAGTTGCGAATACGCCGCCCTCGTCATCGCGATGGGCGCGTACGGAACGTGGGTCTCGGAATATCAATTCGACGATCTCGTCGGCTGGTCGGACAATCCGCACTGGGGCTTCCGCGGCGACATCAACGGCCCCTGGGGCAACACCGACGACTACGGCGTCTACGCCGAACCGCTCGCGGCCGCCTTGCCGAATTTCGGCTTCTGGGGCGACGTCTTCTACGCCCAAGGCGACGCCTCGGCGCTGACCGCCCGCCTCGACCAGGGCTTCCCGACACTTGTCTGGATCGGCGATTTCGGCAACGACGCCTACTGGGCCGAAACCGACGGAACCTCGTACCAGCTCGCCGCCGGCGAACATGTCGTCGTCGCCTACGGCTACGACGCGAACGGCGTCTACGTCTCCGACCCGGCCACGGGGACCGACCGCTTCCTCTCGTGGGACGACTTCATGACGTTGTGGAACGTCCTCGACGGGATGTCGCTCGCGGTCGGACCGCAGTGAGCACGATCGAATCGGTCAGTCGGCGGCTTGCGCGGTCTGGTCCGATTGGCCGTCGGACGCCATGCTCATCTCCCGCTGCGCGTAGCCGAAGCCGGCCGCGACGCCGAGCGCCGCCAGCACCCCAACCTCGCGCGGCAAGTGCACGCCGAGCAGTTCGTCGAGCGACAGCCGGCCCGGGCCAGCCAGCGCCAGCGCGACCGCGGCGGACATGTTCGTCACCGGCAATTCGGCGCCGCCGGCCGTGTTCCAGATCGGCTTGCCGGCATGGACGTGGAACGCCGCCAGCGACATCGCCCCGGTGGTCGCGATCGGGCCGAGCGGGTGCAGGAAGCCGAGCGCCGTCAGCACGCCGCCGCCGAATTCCGACAATCCCGCCAGCAGCGCCCAGCGGTCGCCCGGCTTGAGCCCCATCGATTCGAGCCAGCCGGCCGTCCCTTGCAAGCCATTCCCGCCGAAGGCGCCGAACAGCTTTTGCGCCCCGTGGCCGGCCAGCAGGCCGCCGACGGCGAGCCGGAGCACCAGCAAGCCGAGATCAGCCGCGGGGTTGTCTTCTTCATCCCATTCGACCACCTCGGTGATCCGATCTTCGTCCACCTCGTCGACTTCGTCGAACGGAACCAGCGCGCGCATGGTCGCCATCGCGTCCACCTCCATCATGGGCCCGTCAACCCCGACCGCGATCTCGCCGTCGTCGCCGGGCGGGCGCCATGCGTGGTCAGGCATGGATGGCGCCAAGACCGGCGGGCGCACGGGTCCGGATCGTGCGAACGGGGCGGCGTCGGCGCAAAATGGCGAAGCGGGGAAGGAGCGGCGAAGATGACTACGACCAATCGAAGCAAGGGCGAGATGCTGACGGCGGTGGAGCGGGAGCGCGCCGCCTGGGAAGCGTTGCTGGCCGAGGTCGGCGAGCGGCGGATGACCGAACCGGGCGCATGGGGCGACTGGACCTTCAAGGACCTGGTCGCCCATCTGAACGGCTGGAACGCGCAAACGCTCGCCCGACTCGAAGCCGCCGCCGGCGGCCGCCCGGAACCGGCCGATCCCTGGCCCGCCGACCTCGGCGACGACGACGATGCGATCAACGCCTGGATCTATGAGCAAAACCGCGATCGTCTGCTTGGCGACGTCATCGAAGCATCACGGGAGCGCTTTGCGCGACTGGCGGAAATCGTCCAGATGCTGCCGGACGAGGCGCTCGCCGATCCGAACCGCTTCGCATGGATGGAGGGACAGGCGGTCGGCACCGCCATTGTCGATGGCGAGTTGTTCGGCCACTGGCATGACGAACACGAATCGGACATCCGCCGCTGGCTCGCGGCCGGCAAATGATCGGCGCGCCGAACGACGCCGCTCAGGCGGCCGGCCCCCTGGCCAAGATCGACGCCGATTCCCGCGCCCGCACGCACCTGGCCAACGAGCGGACCTTTCTCGCGTGGCAACGCACGGGACTCGGCCTGATCGTCATCGGCATCGGGTCGGCCCAGTTCATCGCGCGCGACCGGCAACTGGTTCCGGACTTCCCGATCGTGTCGAGTTTCGCCGCGATCCTGATCGGCGGCGGGGCGCTGACGACGATCGTCGGCTGCATTCGCTTCATCCAGAGCCGCAACCGGATCGAAGCGGCGGCCTATCGCCCCGCGAATCGCTCGGTCATCGGCGCGACGCTGTTCGTGGTCGTCGTCGCCGCGCTTTCCCTGCTGCTGGTGATCTTGCTGCGACGGCCGTGAGTCGGGACGAGTCGAGGAGTCGAGGAGTGGCATGCGACCGCCAGCGTCATGTCGAGACACCTCGTTCTCTGTATCCGGGAATGACGAGATTCCTCGACTTCGCTCGGAATGACAATGGCGGGGCGCCGGCTCGACTCCTCGACTCCTCGACTCCTCGACTCGACTCACGTCATTGACGCCGCCGCGCCGGTGTGGTTCAACTCAGCCGCATCAGCCGCCCCGGCCGTGACCCAGGAGGAATCGCGCATGACCGCTCGCCGCGCCCGGCCGCTGAAAGTCGGCGTGCTGTTGCCGGACACCGAGGGGCAAGTCGACGAACGCATGCCGCGCTGGCGCGAGATCGCCGTGATGGCGCGCGCGGCGGAAGCGGCCGGGTTCGATTCCGTCTGGATCACCGATCATCTGATCCACCGGCCCAACGCTGACACCCCGTCGGACGGCGCGGTGCAGGTCGAGGTCCGCGGCGTCTGGGAAGGGTGGACCTTGCTGACCGCTCTGGCCGCCGTCACCGAACGGGTCGAAATCGGCCCGCTCGTCCTTTCCGCCAGTTTTCGCAACCCCGGCTTGCTCGCCAAGATGGCCGACACGCTCGACGAAGTGAGCGACGGCCGCCTGATCCTCGGCCTCGGCGCGGGTTGGAACGAACCGGAATACCGCGCCTTCGGTTTTCCGTTCGACCATCGCGTCGACCGGTTCGACGAAGCGATCCAGATCATTTCCGGCTTGCTCCATGGCGAACGCGTCGACCTCGACGGCCGCTACTGGCAAGCGCGCGACGCCGAATTGCGGCCGCGCGGCCCGCGCCCGCAAGGTCCGCCGATCCTGATCGGCACGACCGGCAAGCGGATGATGGAGATCACCGCCCGCTACGCCGACATGTGGAACGTCTGGTTCAGCAATTTCGGCAACGACCTCGGCCAATTGCGGACGTTGCTGGCCGAGGTCGACGCCGCCTGCGAACGGGTCGGCCGCGATCCGGCGACGCTCGAACGGACGGCGGCGATCGTGATGGAAGTCGGGCCGCACCCGCCGTCCGCCATGGAAGAGCCGTTCATCCGGGGCACGCCCGAAGAACTGGCCGACAGCCTGCGCGCCCACGCCGCCATCGGCATCGGGCACGTCCAGGTCTGGCTCGAGCCGCCGACCGTCGCCGGCGTCGAAGCGTTCGCGCCGGTTCTGGAGTTGCTTGACCGCGGTTGAGCGGCGATCGCGACGCCGCCACGGTCAGATCATCACGAGCGCATCCGGCTGCAATCAACATGACGAAAATTGACAGCGAACCGCACTGGGCGCGGCGCTGACATCGAGGTTGACCCGGCCGCAGTCCTGCTCCGTAGTTCGGGGTAGGGTCGAGGTTTAGCGAAGGCGATTTCCCTCACCCCCGACTGCAGCCCAAAGGGCTCCCCGCCGTTGCGATGGGCGAGGGGAGACGGTTCGTTCCCCTCTCCTGCCGCAGCGGGAGAGGGGCGGGGGTGAGGGAAGTCCGTCAGCTCGAAGCGTTGCGGCGGCGACGGCGTTCCGCCTTGCGGCGCTTGGCGCGATTTTCTTCCTGTGCGCTGATGAAGCGCAGGCCGCGTCGATGCTCCCGGATGATCCCGGAGCGTTCGATGCCTTTGTTGAATCGCCGGAGCAGTTGTTCGAATCCTTCAGAATCGCGGAGTTCCACCCGCATGCGTCTGATTCACCCCTTTGCGATGGCCGGCGCGATCGAAGCCCCCGGCCGACGACATGTTCAAAGCCAAAAGCGGTACCATCCGCGACGGAACGCCGCAGACCATGCGGAGTATACGACAGTCGCGCGCCATCGCGCAGAGCGATCCGGCGCGAGCGAGCGGGCGCGCCGTTGCCTCGCGCGCGGGGAGAAATGATGACTTCGTCGCCCACGATGGCTGGAATCGCCGTCTATCCCGGCCAAGCCGGCAGCATCCATCGCACGACGCTGCCGGTTCCGTCGCCCGGTCCCGGCGAAGCGCTGGTGCGGGTGCGCCGCGTCGGCGTCTGCGGCACTGATCAGGAAATCATCCACGGCCAGTTCGGCACGCCCCCGCCGGGCACGAACGAACTCGTCCTCGGCCATGAAGTGTTAGGCGAAGTCGAAGCGCTCGGTCCCGGCGCCGACGGCGTCGCGGTCGGCGATCTGGTCGTGACAACGGTGCGCCGACCCGGCGGCTGCGTCCCGTGCGTCAGCGGGCAAACCGACATGTGCGCCGATCTTGCCTACACCGAATACGGGATCATCGGCGCGCACGGCTTCATGGTCGAGCGGTTCGTGATGGAGCCGGCGCATCTGATTCGGGTGCCAGCCGAACTGGAGCGAATCGGCATCCTGACCGAACCGCTGAGCGTGGTCGAAAAGGCGCTCCAGCAGGCGATGCTGATCCAGCGGCGGATTCCGTCGTGGTCGCCGAAAACGGCGATCGTGCTCGGCGCCGGGCCGATCGGCATCCTCGGCACGTTGCTGCTCCGCTCGCGCGGCTTGAATGTCGTCACCGTCGCCCGCCGGCCGGGTCCGCACGCGATCTCGCGCCTCATTGAAGCGTCCGGCGCGCGGTATGCCGCGACGCGAGCGCAGTCGCTGGCCGAGATCGCCGCGGGGCTGCCGCCGGTCGATCTGATCTTCGAAGCGACCGGCGTCGCCGATCTCGCGTTCGACGCGATGGAAGCGCTCGGCAACAACGGCGTGCTGGCGCTGCTGAGCCTGACCGGGGGCGACGAAACGAAGGAGTTGCCGATCGCGCGGTTGAACCGCTCGTTCGTCCTCGGCAACAAGGTGATGGTCGGCAGCGTCAATTCCTCGCGCGAACATTTCGAAATGGCGGTCGAAGACCTCGGCCGCTTCGAAACGCTCTGGCCCGGCCTGGCGGAACGCCTGGTCACCCGCCGCATCCACGGCTTCGATGACCCGGCGCAAATCGCCGCCGAGGTCGAAGACGGGATCAAGACGGTGATCGAGGTCGGATAGCCGCTCCTCCGCTCACTG
>JAICJJ010000430.1 GCA_025928535.1 Thermomicrobiales bacterium | reverse complement strand
GCATCGACCTGCGCAAGGACCGGATGGCCCTGCAGCGGCTGAAGGAAGCGGCCGAAAAGGCGAAGATCGAACTTTCCAGCACGCAGCAAACCGACATCAACCTGCCGTTCATCACCGCCGACGCCAGCGGGCCGAAGCATCTCAATATCACGCTGACCCGCTCCAAACTCGAGCAACTGGTCAACCCGTTGATCGAGCGGACGGCGCCGCCGATGGAATCGGCGCTGAAAGACGCCAATCTGAACAAGGGCCAGATCGACGAGGTGATCCTGGTCGGCGGCCAGACGCGCATGCCGGCGGACCAGCGCAAGGTCCAGAGTTTCTTCGGCAAGGAGCCGCACAAGGGGATCAACCCGGATGAAGTGGTCGCGCTCGGCGCGGCGATCCAGGGCGGCGTCCTCGGCGGCGAAGTCAAGGACATCCTGCTCCTCGACGTGACGCCGTTGACGCTCTCGATCGAAACGCTGGGCGGCGTGGCGACGCCGCTGATCGAGCGCAACACGACGATCCCGACCCGGAAGAGCCAGGTCTTCACGACGGCGTCCGACGCTCAGCCGCAAGTCGAAATCAACGTCTTGCAAGGCGAGCGGCCGATGGCGACCGACAACAAGAGCCTCGGCAAATTCATTCTCGACGGCATTCCGCCGGCGCCGCGGGGCGTGCCGAAGATCGAAGTCACGTTCGACATCGACGCCAACGGCATCCTGAACGTGGCGGCGAAAGACCAGGCGAGCGGACGCGAGCAGAAGATCACGATCACCGGTTCGTCCGGCCTGTCGGAGTCGGAAGTGCAGCGGATGGTCGGCGAAGCCGAAGCGCACGCCGAAGAAGACCGCAAGCGGCGCGAAGCGATCGAACTGCGGAACCAGGCGGAAGCGATGGTCTTCCAGGCCGAAAAGACGCTGACCGATTACGGCGACAAGATCCCGGCAGAGATGAAAGCCAATCTCGACGGCAAGATTCAGACGGTCAAGGAAATCCTCGACAAGGATCGGGAAAACGTCGATCGGCTGCGGCCGGCCTACGAAGATCTCGTCAACACGCTGACGCAAGCCGGCGGCGCGATGTACGAGCAAGCCGGCGCGGCCGCGGGCGCGCCCGGCGGCGACGGGACCGAATTCGGCGCCAACGGCGGCGGCGAAGCCCCGGCCGGCGAAGAAACGGTCGAAGGCGAATTCCGCGAAGTCGGCAGCGACCGCTGATCGACCGTCGCGGGCAAACGTCGAACATCGCTGAATGGAACCGGGGTGGCCAGCGCGGCCGCCCCGGTTCATCGTCAGGTTCCACCAGGACGCGTGTTGTCTTCAGCGCCAACCTGTTCCGGCGGCGGCGCATGCTAGGATGACGGCATGCAACGCGCGACCATCGTTCTTCCCGACGAACTTGCGACATTGATCGAGCGCGAAGGCCGACGCCGTGGCGTTCCGGCCGCGACGGTCGTTCGCGATGCGCTCGACGACTACTTCAGCGCACGTTCGGCAGGAGCGGCGATCGCTGGCATCGACCGAAGCGACGGCACGCGGACCGCGCGAAACATGGAGGAGATTCTGGCGCTGGAGTGGACGTACGAACGGATCATGGGCGTCGCCGATGCCGGTCCAGCGCGAGCGCCTGAACAGGCGGGCCGTCCTCCTGGCCCTGCCCGAGGGCCGTCCGAAACGGACGAATCCGCGGCGCATTGAACCGCCGGGTCGCGGTCGTCGATGCGAGCATTCTCTATGCGGCAGCCGATATCAGCGATGCTGCGCACTGGCCCTGTCGCAATCTCCTGAACCAACCCGGCGTGCGCTTTTACGTTCCCGCATTGGTCGTCGCCGAGGCGACGTATCTCGTCGGAGCGCGGTTGGGCGCGGACGCCGAAGCCGTCTTCCTGGCTGAACTGGAGCACGTTACGGCTGAAGCGCCGGACGCCGGCGATTGGCGTCGCATCGCCGAGTTGGTGCGGACGTATCGGGATTTTCCGCTCGGCAGGACTGACGCCTCGGTCGTAGCGCTCGCCGAGCGGCTGGACACCGATCTGATCCTCACGCTCGACCGTCGCCACTTCGCGGCGATCCGGCCGCGTCACGTCGCCGCGTTCACTCTGCTTCCGGAATAGCCCGCGCCAGGATCGCATCAGGGAGCGGGCGGTGGCTCCTCGCCGCCTCCGCTCCTCGTCCGCCAAGTTGACGGTCACCCATCCGTTGCGGTTGGCTCATCCTCCACCGGCGGAGCAATCACCGTAAACTGCGTCTCCGCGACCACATCGCCATTTGCGATCAAACGCAGCCCGTAGCGACCGGCCTGCTGGATATCCAGGCCAACAGTGAACGCCAGATAGATGGCCGCGTCTGGCGCCAAATCGATCGATCCGTCCGGAAACTCGCCAACCGGGCTGCCTTTGATGTTTCCCCGCACCACCGGCTCGCCGATCGGTCGCCCTTCGCTGTCGAAGATATCGATCCGGATCGCGACGGTCTCCATAGCCGTTCGCCCAGGCATCACCATTTTTAGGGCGATGGCAGCGGTGTGATACACCGGAATGGTCTGCGGTGTCAGTTGATCCCAGCCGCCGCCGAGAATGTAGAGTTTTCCGTTTTCGGCCTGGGCTTGATCACACAGCAAGAAACACTCGGCGCGAATCGGCGCCGAGTGTTTCTTGCTATCCTCTATCGACGCCATGAAACGCTCCAATTGCATGCTGCTCGGCGGCCCCGATTGTGTGACAATTGTAATGCGGTCGCGGAGGGGCGGAGCATGGCTCCGACGACGGCAATTCGTGGGCTACTCTGGAGCGACGAGGCGGAACGGCATATCGAGGCGCACATCCAGGCGTGGGAAGTCGATGAGCTCATCGAGGGCGGCGACTTCTTTGCCTTCCCGAACACAGGCGACCATCCGCCAAACCGATGGAAGGTCATTGGTCGCACTCCCGCCGGGACATTCATAACCGCCATCCTGCAAGAGCCGGCCGAACGCGATCCGTTGCAGTGGCTCCCGATCACCGGATGGTCGGCCACGCCGTATGAACGACAGATGTATCAAAGAGAGCGGCAGCGACGCGCCAGGAAGAGCGGAGGAAGCCATGCGCACTGATCCTTGCCAGCCATCACGAGACGCGCGTGACTGGGAAGCCCAAAATTGGGCTAACCAAGCCGAGCCGATCGAGGTCGCGCAACGACTCGAAACGACGATATCGGTTCGATTTGATCCGGATGCCGCACATTTGCTCCGCCGCGCGGCTCGTCTCTCAGGACTTACAAGATCCGAGTTTGTCCGACGATCGACGGTTACTGCGGCCAGGCAGAAGATCGCCGAGATGCCGCCGCCG
>JAICJJ010000332.1 GCA_025928535.1 Thermomicrobiales bacterium | reverse complement strand
CGCGCCGCAGCCGCGCGATGATGTCGGCTAGTTCGTCGCGTCGTTCCGGCGGCACGATCAGGGTGACCGGTTGGCCGATCGCCTCGGCGGCCGCATAGCCATAGAGCCGTTCCGCCGCCGGGTTCCAGCTGGTGATCACGCCGTCCAAGGTCTTGCCGATGACGGCGTCGTCGGTCGAATCGACGATGGCGGCCAGGCGCGTCATTGCTTCGTGGGCGCGGAGTTGGTCAGTGACGTCGCGCGTCACGCAGCGCGTGTGGTTGAACGCGCCGTTCGTCCAGCGCGCGTTCGAACTGATCACGACATGCCGGAGCGATCCATCTTTGCGCCGCAGCCGCGCCGGATAGTCCTGGAGCGCCTCGCCGCGGGCCAGGCGCGCCAAAATGTCCGCAATCGTCGCGGAATCCGCGTGCACGTCCGCAATATGACGCCCGACGTACTCGTCGCGTGCATAGCCGGTCAACTCGAGTTCCGCTCGATTGGCCCACCGGATGATTCCGTCGGCGTCGACCCGATGCAGCGCCACCGGAACTTCCTCGAGAAAGTCGGCCAGTTCGGCTTCGCGTTGTTGCGCCAGCGCCTGCGCTTCGGCGCGTTGGATGCTTGCCGTCTCGCTCGCGCGGGCCAGGTGCTGCACCCGGACCAACGCGAGGGCACGCGCGCTCTCACTGAGGTCACCATAGGTGTTGGCCGGCGTGACGTGGCTATGGAGCGCGCAGATCGCATCGAGGGCGGCGAGGTCGTCGCGCTGCGGGAAGGCGGCCAAGGGATAGGCGCAGCGCAGCGTGCACGGCTCGGTCGCCAGCAGTTCGGACCAGAGCCGCTCCAGCGCGATGGCCGCGTCGTGCGCCCCGTCGAGGCAGAGCAGCGCGACGAGTTCGCCGAAAACGGCGACGCGAGGCTGCATGCTCGTGGCGGCGGCGCGGCCGCGCCGGATCGCCGCGCCCGCGATGTCGGCAAAGCGGGCGGGATCAATGCGGCCGCCGTCGGGCATGATCTGCTGCAGCACGTCCCACGCGTCGAAGGCCTGATAGCGGCCGGCGACGACCAAGTGGTCGAGATCGCAGCCGCGCCGGGCGAGATGCAGCGCCAGGTCAGCCCGATGCTCGGGCGTGGCGAAGATGACGACGCTGTCGTCGGCCGCCAGGACCCGAACGAACTCGTCCGCCAATTCGGCCAGCACGGGCGCCGCGTCGTCATACAAGCGAACCTGGTGGTCGCAGCCATCCGTCGTCTGGATTAGGCCGGTCTCCGGCATCGTAACTCCCGTAGCGCGCACACGAATCCGATCCGGGCTCGGGCGGCGCCGACTGACGACGCATCCCCTGCGTGGAATCGCAGCAAGTCGCGCCCGCGCAGAATTTTATTGTGCGCACGTTCATGGCCGCGTTCAACCCGACGTCGTCAGGGCGTCGTCGTTGTGCCACAGCCGCACGGCGCTTGATCCCGTCACCTCGGGTTGGAATTGCCGTCTCCCCCGGCAGGATACGGTTGTCCGGCTGCGAGGAATCGGGCGACGAGGCCGACGATGTGCTCGAGGTCGAATGGCTTGGGGACGAACGGCACGTCCTGCAACTCGGGATCGGCCACGGCCGCGCTGAGGAGGACGACGGGAATGCCGCGTTCGCGTAGGCGATGCGCGAGCGCGATGCCGTTCAAGCGCGGCATGGCGACGTCGCTCAAGACCAGATCCGGCGGCGCGATGGCCGCTTCTTGCAAGGCGCTCAAGCCGTCGTAGGCCTTGCGCACCACGTAGCCTTCGTCTTCGAGCAAGGCGGCCAGCAAGCCGACGATGTGCCGGTCGTCATCGACGATCAACACCGTCCGATCCATCGGCGTCCCTTCCAAACCATGCCGCCGTGCTCGAGGGGAACCCTCGGACGGAGTCGCCCGCCATCAGATGCGCGGCGGCGCGAACCCGCATCGAGGATCACGCAAACGGCGACATCACGGTACGCGTCAGCGCACGGGGCGACGCCGGGAGAGATCAGGCGCAGCTAGTCTTGACCGGGCCGAAGGAGCCGATGGTAGAGGCCGAAGAGCAAAAAGGTTGGCGGCCACTGCCCGACGAAGAGCGCCCAGTCATCTTTCTCCATCATCTTCAGCATCGCCGACACCCCGATCGAGCCGAGGGCGAGCCAGTACCACGTCTCCTCCGGAATGTTGTCCGTCACGCGGAAGAACGACTGCTGGGCCGTGTCGGCTTGTTGCATCGCGTCGCTCATCGCTCGCTCCCTCGTCGTTTCGGACCGGATGACGGATCGCATCGGGCGCGACCTAAGCAGCCCGGACGCAGGAGCGGCGCCAAGTGGACTAGGATCCTCGCCGTCTGCGATTGGCGAGCGCGCGGCGACGGTGCTGTCCCCACTCAATCTGGATGAACCGCTCCTGACCGACGCCGTGCTTGAGACGTCGCCGCAACGCCGGTGGTGGTCAAGGAAGTCGGCTGGGGCATCTCCGGTCCCGTCGCCCGCCAGTTGCGGGATGCCGGGGTCGCCGCGATCGACGTCGGCGGGGCCGGCGGCACGTCGTGGAGCGCGGTCGAACGGGAGCGGGCCGCCTCGCCATCACGCCGGCGCCTGTGCGACGCCTTCGCGGATTGGGGCATCCCGACGATGGAGAGTTTGCTTGCGGTTCGGGGAGCGGCGCCGGGCATGCCCCTCATCGCCAGCGGCGGTCTTCGGACCGGCGTCGAGGCGGCGAAGGCGATCGCCTTGGGCGCCGACCTCGCCGGATTCGCGGCGCCGCTGCTGCGTGCCGCCGCGACATCGGAAACGGGCGCGCATGACGCGCTCGCCGTCATCATCGAGGCATTGCGCGTGGCCATGTTTTGCTGCGGCGCCGGCAACCTGACCCAACTGCCTCGCGCGAGCCGACGGATGACGCTGCGATCGATTGGCGGCTCTGCGGCCAGATCGCCCAGACCCATGGCCGCACCTTCGCGTTCGCCAGTCGCGTCTTGCCATACGATCGCCGGCGGGCGGTCCATGCGACGTATGCCTTTTGCCGCATCGCCGACGACATCGCGGACCGGTCATCCGACCCCGTATTGGCGGCGCGGGCGCTCGACGATTGGGAACGACAACTCGACGAACCCGTTCACCCGGTCGCCGTCGCCTTCGCGGCGACGCGCCGCCAATACGGAGTCTCCACGAACGCCGCGCGGGATTTGTTGACCGGCGTCCGCATGGATCTCGCGCCGCGCCGGTATGCGACCTGGGATGACCTGCGCCGCTATTGCTACCACGTCGCCGGCACGGTCGGCTTGATGGTCGCGCCGATCCTCGGCTGTCGCGACGACGGCGCGTTGCCGCGAGCGGTCGATCTGGGGATCGCGATGCAACTCACCAACATCTTGCGAGATGTGGCCGAAGACGCCGGCCGCGGCCGGCTCTACCTGCCGCTGGACGACCTGGCCGCGTTTGGCTGCGATCCGGAGGCAATCGTGCGCGGCCAGCCGAACGGCGAGTTCGCCGCGCTCCTCGCGTTCGAGATCGCGCGCGCTCGTCGCCTCTATGCCGCCGCCCAGCGCGGCATCCCGGCGCTTTCCCCGGCGGGGCAATTGACCGCGCTGGCCGCAAGCCGGCTCTACGCGGCGATTCTGAACGCGATCGAAGCGATGGACTACGACGTTTTCGGGGGCCGGGCCTATCTTCCGCTCAGCCGCAAACTCGGCGCGATGCCGGGCGTGACGGCGGCGTTCGTTCGCCTCTCGTGGGCATCGAGCCCGAGAGGAAACGAACCATGACGGCACGCCGGGGCCAAGGCGGCTCGTCTGCCGGGCCGATGGGAGGGATGCGGCATGAAACTCGCCCGGGCGCTGTTGATCGGTCACATCGCGGCACTGGCGTTCGGCGTCGCCGGTCTCCTGCTGGCGTTGCCCCATCCCGAGTGGTGGTCGGCCGATCCCACGGCGCGCCGGGTCTTCGCCTTCGGGATGGCGTACGGCGGAGCGACCCACATCCTGTTCGGCGCGGCGGCGATGCTCGTCTTCGGCTGGCTGACGCTGGGGCGGCGGCGGACGCTGATCTTCTTCGTCGTCGCCACGACGCTGACGCTGGCGTCGGAATTGATCGGCACGGGAACCGGCTGGCCGTTCGGCAACTACGCCTACACGACGCTGCTCGGTCCGAAGGCGCTCGGCCGGGTGCCGTTCACGATTCCCCTGTCGTGGTTCTCCATGGGCCTGGCGTCGTACATCCTCGGCAGTTTGCTGG
>JAICJJ010000507.1 GCA_025928535.1 Thermomicrobiales bacterium | reverse complement strand
GATGCACGGCCAGCGGGACGCGCGACCGCGTCTTGCGCGCGGATCGTAGGAGCGCTGCTTGCTGCGCCCATCGGCCGCAGGCCGATAACCGGACAATGGGTCATGGGGCGAACGATTGTGGCCCTGGCGGGCCACGGGCGCAGCAAGCAGCGCCCCTACGCGCGGGGCCGGACGCAACACATGATCGCGTTCTCGCGTCCCCGGCCGGCGAGGGGCGAGTGGTAGACTCTGAGGTTGGGTCGAGCCGCTGCGATGCGGCGGACGAACGGTCGAATGGTTCTCGAATGCGAGCGAGCGCGAGGCGGAGCGGAGTGAGCCGAACAGGCGAGCGGCGATACGAAACGGTCATCGGACTGGAAGTCCACGCCCAATTGCTGACCGCGTCGAAGATGTATTGCGGTTGTTCCGCCCGCTACGCAGACGCTCCGCCGAACACCCACGTCTGCCCGGTTTGCCTGGGCGCGCCGGGCGCGTTGCCGGTCCTCAACCGGGCGGCGGTCGATGGCGTCATCCGCACGGGGCTGGCGCTGCATTGCGAGATTCCCGAATTCTCCAAGTTCGACCGCAAGAACTACGTCTATCCCGACCTGCCGAAGGGCTACCAGATTTCGCAGTACGACCTGCCCCTCTGCCGCTCCGGCTGGATCGAGTTCGTCGCGGGCGGCGAAACGCGTCGCGCCGGCGTCACCCGGGTTCACGCCGAAGAAGACACCGGCCGCCTCGTCCACCGGACGGACGAACTCGGCCACGACGTCAGTCTGGTCGATCTGAACCGCTCCGGCGTGCCGCTGATGGAAATCGTCGGCGAGCCCGACCTGCGCTCGGCGGCCGAGGCGCGCGACTATCTCGTCGCGCTGCGGCAGACGTTGCGCTACATCGGCGCGTCGTCCGGCAACATGGAAGAAGGCGCGTTTCGCTGCGACGCCAACATCTCGGTTCGGGAAGTCGGCGGTCCGCTCGGGGCGAAGGTCGAAATCAAGAACATGAATTCGTTCCGCGCCGTGGAGCGCGCTCTGCGATACGAGGAAGAACGCCAGCGGGCGATCCTCGACGCGGGGGGCGCGATCGAGCAGGAAACCCGCGGCTGGGTCGAAGACCGGGGCGTCACGGTGTCGCAGCGGACGAAGGAACAGGCGCACGACTATCGCTATTTTCCCGAGCCCGATCTGCCGCCGCTGATGGTGACGCCGGAGATGGTCGATCGCATTCGCGGCACGCTGGCGGAATTGCCGGCGGCGCGGCGGAGCCGGTTCGTCGCCGACTACGGGTTGGGCGAAGGCGAAGCGGGGCTGCTGACGCAGGAGCGCGAAATTGGCGACCTGTACGAAGCGGTCGCGGCCGGCGGTGGCCGCGAACGGGCCCGCGCGGCGGCCAACTGGATCGCCAACGATCTGATCGGGTTGCAAAACGAGCGGGGGTTGCCGCCGGAGCGATTGCCGCTCGACGCGGCGCAACTCCGGGAATTGCTCGATGCCCTCGCCGCCGGCGATCTGACGGCGCGGGCGGCGAAAGAATTGCTGCCGCAAATCGAGGGCGGGGAGTCGCCGCTGGCTGCCGCCCGGCGGCTGAATCTGCTGGCGCTCGACGACGCGGACGCGGTGCGCTCGGCGGTGCTGGCGACGATCGACGCGTTTCCGGCGGCGGTCGCCGACTACCGCGGCGGCAAGCAGGCGGCGATCGGCCGGCTGATCGGCGAGTCGATCAAGCGGACCGGCGGCCGGGCCAAACCGGACGAGGTGCGGCGCCTGCTCGAGGAGGCGCTGCGGGCGGACTGACGGCCGGCCCCGATCGCCCGGCCGACAAGCAACGGCTTTGGCGCGCTGGACGGCGAACGGGCCGCCAGCGGGCGGAACGACCGGCGAACGCGGCCGTTCTGGTGAAAGGGATGCAGACGCATGGTCGCCAATGCCTCGGCGTGGGAAACGACGGAAGTCGAACCGAAGCGCGATTTGTTCGATGTCGCGGTCGAGCAATTCGAGATCGCCGCCAATGTGATCGATCTCGACGACGCCCAGCGGCGCATCCTCAGCCATTGCCAGCGGGCATTGACGGTCAATTTTCCCGTCGAAATGGACGACGGCTCGGTACAGGTTTTCACCGGCTACCGCGTGCAGCACAACACTGGGCCGGGTCCGACCAAAGGCGGCATCCGCTATCACCAGGATGTGACGATCAGCGAGGTGAAAGCCCTCGCGATGTGGATGACCTGGAAATGCGCCGTGGTCGGCCTGCCGTTCGGCGGCGCGAAAGGCGGCGTCCAGGTCAACCCGAAATTGCTTTCCCAATCCGAACTGCAAAACCTGACCCGGCGCTTCACGGCCGAGATTTCGATCATGATCGGCCCGAACAAGGACATCCCGGCCCCGGACGTCAACACCAATCCGCAGATCATGGCCTGGATGATGGACACCTATTCGATGAACGTCGGCTATTCGGTGCCGGGCGTCGTCACCGGCAAGCCGATCGTCCTCGGCGGCTCGCAAGGGAGGGGCGAAGCGACCGGCCGCGGCTGCGTCTTTACGATCGAAGAAGCGGCGAAGACGATCGGCATGGATCTGCCGAACACGCGCACCGTCGTCCAAGGCTTCGGCAACGCCGGCGCGACGGCGGCGCGGTTGATGGACGAAATCGGCTCGACCGTGGTCGGCGTCAG
>JAICJJ010000372.1 GCA_025928535.1 Thermomicrobiales bacterium | reverse complement strand
TTCGAAGACGCATTGCGGATCATCCAGCCGCTGTTGCGGCAGGGGCGGGCGACCTGCGATGGAACCTATGCCCGCGCCGACGGCGCGATCAACGAGCCGCGCGGGCCGCGCCCCGACGGCGCGCCAATCCTCGTCGGCAGCGACGGCCCGCGCATGCTCCGCCTGATCGGGCGCTACGCCGACGCCTGGAACAGCGTCTGGCATTCGGACCCGGCGGCGCTGCCGCCGTTGCTCGAAGCGGTCGACGCCGCCTGCCGCGACGTCGGCCGTGACCCGGCGACGCTGGTTCGCACCGCCGGCGGCAACATCGCGCTGCCGGGCTATCTCGGCGTCCGGCCCGATCCAATGGCAGGCGACGTCGATGCGCTCGCGGGCACGCTCGCCGCATTTCGCGATCTCGGGTTGCGCCATTTTGTCTGCGGGATCGACCCCTGCATGCCGGCCAGCATCGAACACTTCGGCCGCGTCATCGAACGGCTGGACGCCGCCTGAACGTTTCCCTCACCCCCCGCTCCTCTCCCGCTGCGGCAGGAGAGGGGAACGATTCGTCTCCCCTCGCCCATCGCAATGGGAGAGGAGTCGGGGGTGAGGGCCGTCCTCAATCCGCCGGCGCGGCGACCCGTTTGCGGACGGGGGTCAGCCAGTGGCCGTAACGCGCGTCCTTGCCGCGGACGGTGTCGAAAAAGAGGTCCGACAGTTGTTTGGTGATCGGGCCGGGCATCGCTTCGCCGATGCGTCGGCCGTCGATCGTCGCGATCGGCGCGATCTGGACGCCCGTGCCGCAGAAAAAGGCTTCGTCGGCCAGGTACAACTCGGAGCGGTCGATTTCGCGTTGCTCCGTCGGGATGCCGAACTCCTGCGCCATCTGCAAGAGCGAGCGGCGGGTGATCCCTTCGAGAATGTCGCCGGTGATCGGCGTCGTTGCGAGCACGCCGTCGCGGACGATGAAGAGATTGCAGGAACTTCCTTCGGCGACGTGGCCGGCGTGGTCGAGCAGGATCGCTTCGTCGACCCCTTTTTCTTCCGCTTCGTCTTTGGCCAGGGCGGCGTTGATGTAGGAGCCGGACAGTTTGCCGCGGCCGGGGATGGAGTGGTCGGGCACGCGCACCCATGACGAAATGGCCGCCTTCACGCCGGAGGTGTCGAGATAGTCGCCGAGGCGCAGCATGTAGATGGCGAGTTCGTTGTCGAGACCGCGCAGCCGCGGGGTCAACTGGACGCTCGACTTGTAGATGAAGGGGCGGATGTAGACGTCGGTCGCCGGCGCGTTGCGTTCGACGAGATCGACGATCGTCTGCGCGAGCGACTCCCGGTTGAACGGCAACTCGGCGCGCAGCAACTTGGCCGAGTTGAGCAGGCGGGCGCAATGCTCGGGCAGACGGAAGATGTTGATCGTCTCGCCGTCGGCGTCGAGGTAGCCGCGGATGCCGGCGAACGCGCCGGTGCCGTATTGCACCGCGTGCGTGCCGACGCTGATCCTGGCGTCGGCGAACGGAACGACCTGACCTTCGAAGAACGCCCACTCGAGCATTGGGGAAGCCGCCATTGCCGGAAATCTCCTGTGAATCTGACGTCGTGGACACGCCTTCGCGCGCCGCGCGGAGACGGTCGGGTGATGGTCGATTATCGCACAGGGGCGCCGGGCCGCCGCTGGCATGGCGAGTGCAATGGCGTCAGCGCCGATCGCCGCCGGGTTCCCGCCGATCGCAATGGCGCGGCGGCGGGTTTGCGGCGCAGGGGAGGACGATTGCCGATGATCCGTCGCGTCTGGCGTCGATGTCCCGAGTGCGGCCACTTGCGGCTCGTTCCGTTCGGCCAGGATGACCCCTGTCCTTGCCGTCGCCCGGCGGCAGACGACCCGCGGCCGTCGTTGCTCGCCTGGCTGGCGCCGCGTCCGCTGGAGCCGCCGCAAGCGGCTGACGACGTCGCCCGCCGCTTGCTGGAGCGCGCCTTTCCGGACGGGCTCGATTTCTAGCCCCGCCGGTCACAATCGTCCGGTCGCGCTTGATCGCGACGGCATGGGCGCCGCGATCTGATTGCTCACGCCGCGATCGCGCGGTAAACGGCGGCCCAGAAGTCGCCGGGCCCGCCAGCGAAAAGGAAATCGACCGATTGCGTCAGCGCGATCGCCGCCAAATCGGCGTCCGGGTCGTTCGCCCATACCGTGCCGAAACCGCCGTACCAGCCGTAGCTCCCCGGCGTCGGCAGCCCTGGCTTCGGTTCAACGACGACCGACATCCCGAACCCCCAGCCATGGCCAGCGTCGAGAATCGGACCGGCCGTCGCCCGTTGTTCCAGCGTGAGCTGGTCGGTCGTCATCTGGGCGACGGAAGCGGGCGAGAGGATGCGCGTCGCGCCGGCGGCACCTTTGCCGAGCAGCATGCGGGCGAATGCCAGGTAGTCGTCGGCCGTCGAGACCAGACCGTTCGCGCCGGACGGAAAGGCCGGCGGCTTCGCCCAGCGGCTGTCGACGTCTCCGTCATAGACCGTCTGCGCTCCCGTTTTGGGGTCGGTCTGGTAGCTCGTCGCGAGCCGGTGGAGCTTGTCGGCCGGCACGCTGAAGCCGGTGTCGTTCATGCCGAGCGGCGCGAAGATGCGGTCCCGCAGGAACGCGTCGAACGGCTGGCCGGCGGCACGCCCGATCAGGGCCCCGAGGACAGTGGAACCGGTTCCGTACATCCACCGCTCCCCTGGCTGATGCATCAACGGCAAGGTCGCGAAGCGCTGAATCCACGCGTCGGGCGAGAACGTGACGCTCGGATCGGGGGGCACGATATTGATCCCCTGTTCATCGGCGGCGCGCACGATCGGGTAGGACGGCTCGAACAGCAGTCCGAAGCCAAGCCGCATCGTCAGCAAGTCGCGGACGGTGATCTGCCGTTTGGCGGGAACGGTGTCGTCGAGCGGGCCGTCGATCCGCTTCAGCACCCGACGGTCGGCCAGTTCCGGCAACAGCCGGTCGACCGGTTCGTCTATCGACAACTTCCCCTCTTCGACCAGGATCATTGCCGCCGCGGCGGCGACCGGCTTGGTCATCGAGGTGATGCGGAAGATCGTGTCGCGCCGCATCGGATCGCGGCCAGCGAAGGCTTTCATGCCGATGGCCTCGGCATGGACCTTGCTCCCCTGGGCGACAACAAAGACGAGCCCCGGCGCGACGCCGCGCTCGACCTGGGCGGCCATCGCGACCCGCACCGGATCGAACCGCGCTGCTGGCGTCGCTTGCGTCGTGGCCGATCCAGGTTTGCTGGCCTCCAGGATGCGGCGGTCCCGCCCGCGGGCGTCCGTCTGCTGCGCGTCCGGTTCGGGCCGGGCATAGCGGAAGTGCGCGACGACCGGCGAGCTGAGCACCTCGACACATTCGAGCCCCGCCGGCGGCCGGTCGAACTCGTCGAAGAGGCGTTCGCCGCCGCCAAGGATCGCAGGAACGACGTGAAGCTCCATTTCGTCGATCTGTCCGGCGCGCAGGTATTGCCGCGCCGTGGCCGCGCCACCGCCGATGTTGACGTCGGCGGCGCCGGCGGCGGCGCGCGCCCGGTCGAGCGCGGCCTCGGGGCCGTCGGTGACGAAATAGAACGTCGTGCCGCCCTCCATCTCGATCGGATCGCGGGCGTGATGGGTCAACACGAACACCGGCCCGTGATACGGCGGGTTCTCGCCCCACCACCCCCGCCAGGGCTCGTCGCCCCAGTCGCCGCGGATCGGCCCGAACATGTTGCGGCCCATGATCGTGGCGCCGATGTTCGCGCGACGTTCCTGGACCACGGGCGAGCTCGCGTTGGTCTCGCCGTCCAGCTCACCGTGCATCTCCCGGAACTCCCTGAGCGGAAAGACCCACTCGTG
>JAICJJ010000554.1 GCA_025928535.1 Thermomicrobiales bacterium | reverse complement strand
GGGATCGCGCCGCCGGGGTTTGTCGACGGCCGCTCGATCGTGCCGCTGCTCGGCGAGGGTTCTGGTCCCGAAGCGTGGCGGACCGCGTTGGTTTCCGAGAATTTCCGGAACAGCGACGTCCGCCGGTCCGGTGACGGCCGGCCGCAACGGGCCGCGTCGGAAGAGGACGACGACTCGGCCACCATGCCCTCATGGAAGGCGTTGCGTCGAGCGCGGGACGTGTACGTCGAATACGAGACCGGGGAGCGCGAGTTCTACGACCTGGCCGAAGACCCGGACCAACTCGACAATGCCGCGGGGAAGGCGGACGCCGCGACCATCGTGCGCTTGTCGGCCCATCTGGCGGCGCTGGCGCAAACCGCGACCGACGCCTGCCGCGCCGCGGAAGACGCCGCGTTCGACGACCCCGCCACGATTCCGCCGCTGCCGACGATCCAAGGTCCGGCGATGGGCGAAGCGCCGGCTTTTGGCGAGGAGGTCACGCTCCGCGGTTCCGCGCTGGACGCCTACGGGGTTCCCGTGCCGGACGACCGCCTCGTCTGGGCGGCGTGGTTGCGCACCGACGGCGAAGCGGCCGAACTGCTGCCGCCGACCCCGGGCAACGACGTCCGCTTCGCGCTGCCCCCGTCGGACGAGAGGGCGGGCAGCGCCTTTCTCGACATTTCGTTGACCGCCGCCGACGGCCATGGAAACGACCGCACGGTCGGGCTGTGGCGTCGCGTGCCGCCGGCGAGCGATTTGGCCTGAGACGGCGTTTCAGCGTGCGGAGCGTCAAACGCTCGCCTTTCAGGCCGATCGGTCGTGGAGCGCGGGGCGGCGGATGGGCGAACGTCCCGCGCTCGGAGTCATGAATCAGGGAAACACCTGAGCGAAGCAGTAATGGCGACAGGCGCTGGTTCCGCCGACGCCTGTCGCCGTCGGCATGCTGCTGGCTCAGGACTCCTAGTACTACAACGGCACTTGGTGTGCGAGACTCCGGAGTGACACCCGGAGGCAGAGCATGCCAACGACCCCGCAGGACCGAGTCCAGTTGGCGCAGATCGCGACGTGGCAGGATGACCTGGCGGCGCTGCAGGCGCGAATCGCGCCGCGCTTTGGCCGCGCCGAAGTGCGGGCGCGCGCCGGGCGCTTCCTGAATGGCTTGCTGGCGTCGGTGGAACGCCGCAACGGCTGGCAACTGGCCGAGCAGGGCGGCGAGCGCACGCCGGATGGGGTGCAGCGCTTGCTGCGAACGGCGCGGTGGGACGCCGACGCGGTGCGCGACGATCTGCGGAGTTACGTGATCGAGCAGTTGGGCGCTCCGGCCGCCGTGTTGGTCATCGACGAGACCGGCTTTCTCAAGAAGGGAACCAAATCGGTCGGGGTGGCGCGCCAGTACAGCGGGACGGCCGGACGGATCGAAAACTGTCAGATCGGCGTCTTTCTGGCCTATGCCAGCCCGCAGGGCGGCGCGTTTCTCGACCGGGCGCTCTACTTGCCCAAGGCGTGGGCCGACGACCGCCTCCGTCGGCTGGAAGCTGGGGTGCCGCCAGACGTGACGTTTGCGACGAAAGGGGATCTGGCGCAGGCGATGCTGGCGCGGGCCTTTGCCGCGGGCGTGCCGGCGGCGTGGGTGACGGGCGACGAGTCGTACGGCAACGATGGCGATCTGCGGCGCTGGCTGGAAGCGCAGGACCGCCCGTACGTCCTCGCCGTGGCCCGCTCGCATCCAGTCTGGCGCGACGGCGTGCAGGTCCGGGTCGAGGCGCTGGCGGCGGACATTCCCGACGACGCGTGGCAACGCCTTGACGTCGGCGCTGGCAGCAAGGGGCCGCGCGTCTACGACTGGGCGTGCGCCCGGCTGCCGTATTGGACGGCCGACGGCCGGGCACACTGGCTGCTCATCCGCCGCTCCGTGGCCAAGCCGGACGCGTTGGCCTTCTACCGGGCGTGGGGTTCCGATGACGTCGCCATCGAGCAGTTGGCCCGCGTGGCGGGACGACGCTGGGCGATCGAGGAGGGCTTTCAACGCGCCAAGGAGCTCGGGCTCGACCAATACGAGGTGCGTCGCTGGGAGGGCTGGCATCGGCATATCACCCTGTGTCTGCTCGCGCACGCCTTTCTGGTCGTGACGCGGGCCGCGGCGAGCGGCGAAAAAGGGGGGCCGCGGCCGACCTGATTCCCGTCACCGCGCCAGAGGTGCGGCGCTTGTTGGCCGTGCTCCTCGGCGATGCGGCGCAGCATGCCTTCCATCTGCACTGGTCGCGGTGGCGTCGTCGGCGCCAAGCCGACGCCCGGCGCAGCCATTACCAACGCCGCCTCGCTCGCTCCGATCCTGAAGTGCCGTTGTAGTATTAG
>JAICJJ010000242.1 GCA_025928535.1 Thermomicrobiales bacterium | reverse complement strand
GTCGGCGCGGCGGGCGTCAACATCCGCGCTTGCGCCCGCGTCGAATGTCCCGTGCGCGGGGTGGCCAAACTCGGCGACGCGGTCACCGTGACCGGCCCCGACATCGACGATTTCCTGCCGGTGCGCTGGGGAAATGTCGACGGGTTCGCCTACGATCTCTACATCGCGACGGCGCAACGGACGCCCGAATTGATCCAGGGCGAATCCGGCTGCAACCGGGTCGCCTTGCTCTTCGACATCGGCATCGGCTATCCGATGCAACTCGATCCGCTGCGCTGGCTGAAGCAAAACGGCATCGCCGCGACGGTCTTCGTTATGGGCTGGTGGGCGAAAGCCAATCCCGACGCCCTGAAGCAGATCGCCGCGATGGGTTTCCCCATCGGCAGCCACGGCAACGAGCGGAAAAATCTGCCCGACCGCGGCGACGACGAAGTCAAAGCCGACATCGCCGCCGCCGCCGACATCATCCAGGCGATCATCGGGCAAAAGCCGCAACCTTACTTCACGCCCTACGCCGCCGCGATCGACGACCGGGTGCGCGGTCTGATCGCCCGTGCCGGCTATCTGCCGGTCGGCTGGAATGTCGCGGCGGACGATTGGGATTTCAACATCGACCCGAATCAGGTCTTCATGAAGGTCGTGCCGAACGTGACCGACGGCGATCTGGTCGAGTTTCACCTCGACGCGCCTTCGACGCCGCAATCGACCGCCGTGGCGCTCCCCTGGATCGTCGATCGGCTCCAGAAAAAAGGCTTCACCTTCGTCACGGTGCCCGACATGGCGCAGCCGTGCGTCCCGAAAACGACCCCGACGGCGTGATTCCGTCGCCCCGCTGGCATTCTGCCGAACGTCAGGTATACTGAACGCATGTTCGCGGTGTCCGTACATTGTCGCTTTTGCGTGTACGGACGCAATCGCGGAGGCGCCTGATGATCGACCGGACTCCCCCAGAGAATTTCGCGCGGCAGGCGGCCCGAATTGGCGCGGATTGGCGGGAATTGGGAATCGGCTTTGCCGATACACGGCGGTCGCCCGCGCTGGAACTGCATTTCGGCGGCGCGAACGGAATCGGCCCCCGCCCGGTCGGCCAGACTCGAGTCGGCGTCGAACCGCTGGAAGGCGGCATCTTGAGCCGACCGACGCCGCGGATCAACCAGGGGGAATCCCGCATTCGCTGCTTTCTCGACGGCGCCCAGCGGACGCTGCGCTTCGCGCGGATCGGCCTTGCGCCAATTTTTGCCACGGTCAGCGCGGCGGCGATTCTCGATCGGGACGAGGACGGCCGTTGCACGATCCGGCCGGGCACGCTGCGCCTCGAAAAAGCATGGCTCGCGCCCCATTTGCCGGATGCGCCCGAACTCGACGCCGCAATTGACCGCGTGCGGCGCCGCGGCGGCCGGGTGGTCGACACGCTGGCGCATGCCACGCCGGCCGAACGCGACACGGGCGCGCCGCCCGATTACGGACGTCTGGAAGAACTCGCGCTCGCTGCCGCGCAGCGGGTGCGGGAGGAGTTGGAGCACGATCTGCTCCAGTCATGGTCGCAAGGCCACGCGGGGCTGGGCGATGACGAATGGTTGATTGTCGATGGTCGGCTCGAATTCGCCGCCCGCAACGCCATTGGCCTCGTCAAGAACTTCACTGAACCGCTGCTGATCGGAGCGGACGCGGAGGTTTTGCTTGGTTTGCCGGCGCGGCATCGGACGACCGCATTTCATTCCGTCGAGCAGCGACGGCGCGCGGCGACGACGCTCTGGTACCTGCGGCTCCACGATCCAACCGGGCGCGACCCGCGGCATGGGCTGGTCCGGCTGGAAGCGTCGCGCGATGTGCAGAGAACCGATGAAATCGACGCCATATCCTCCTGGGTGCTGGCCGAGCGAACGCCGCGCGCCACGAGCGACGAGCGTTGGGCAGTCCTGCTCTATCCGATTCATCTCCTCGAACGGGCGCTCAAGCGGCAGATCGAAGGGGAATGTCGGGGCTGGCCGGCATCCTGACGCGCCGTTCAGGTTGGCGACGCGGGCAGATCGGCGCGCGAGTCGGAGGGAACGACGATGGCGATCGCAGCGAACGGCAACGGCGCGGCGGGGGTGGCGGCTTTGGACGATCCGGTCGCCGCGAACGGTTCGCGGTCGTCCAGTCCGCTTGCCGAAGACGATCGGTTTCGCCCCCTGATCGACGATCTGACCGGTCCGATCGGGCGGGTGGTCGGCAGCGAACGGGAGCCGGCCGGCAGCCATGCCTTTTCGATCTGGGTGACGGAAGGGGCGCTGGCGCTCGATTCGGGCCATATCGTGGTCGCCTTTTCGGAAGAAGCGGCCGTCATCGGCGTACTGGACGAAGCGCGCCGCTATTCCGACCTGCAGACGTTTCTCGACGACTATTTCGACCGGATGGGCGAAGAAGAAGCGGCGAGCGTCGCGCAGGCGACGCGGCGGCCGGAAATCCTGGTCTACACGGTCAACGTGCTGGCGACGAAGCATTTGCGCGACGACGTCGATTCGCGCCGGCCGCCGGTCGCCGGGCCGGTCTGGTTCGCGACGCCGGCGGCGCTCGATTACGCGCTAGAAGTCGATCAATTTGAAACGGCGATTCCGGCGCTGCTGCACACGAACGGCAACGCCGAGCGCGATGAACATGGGAACGAGCGCAAAGACGAATCGGGTCGGATTGTCTTTCAGCGGTCGCCGATCTATCTCGACGCGGAATATCTGCTCGGGCAAGAAGCGGGACACGCCAATTGGACGGGGCAATCGGGGCTGGCGACCAAGACGAGCCATGCGCTCTTTCTGACGTCGTCGGCGTTTCAGCGGATGCCGCGCGCGGCCGAACCGAAGTCGATCGCGGCCCTGATGTTCAATGTGAAGGGGCCGGACCTCCTCTGGCTCGACAAGCCGGCGCAGCCGGACCCGGAGATGGCCGACCGCTATCGGGCGGCCGGTTGCGTCGGCCTGCGTCCGCAAGACCTCGACGCGTACGCGGCGATGCGGCTGGAACCGAAGCCGTTCGCCAATTTCCGAATCTTCGCCCCGTTCAAGGCGGGGCAGATTCCGGACGCGGGCGCGACGCTCGATCTCGGTCAGATGAAGGACCTGAGCCGGATCAACACGCTGCGGTCGAATCCGAACGAAGCGCGGGGCGTCGTCTATCCAATCGCGTGGGAGTTGGGGCCGCTGCTCTGGATGCCGCACAAGGTGTTCGAGCGGACCGATCTCGACGACAAGATGTTCGGGTTTCTGGCGGAGGTCCGAGAACGCGGCGTCGAGACGGTCGCCGCCTTCGAGCAGTTGTATGACGACATCATGCAGACATTCGAAGAAAATCCCTCCCAAAGCGAATGGAACGGCCACCACAAGTTCACGATCTACAAGGCCCGCAACCGCATTCAAGGATTGCCGGCGAAGTTGAATGGCCTCCTGGCCCGCGGTCACGTTCATTACGGCGCGTTGTCGCAAGCCGACGACCCATTTTCCAATCAGGAATTGCGCGTCATCGACATTGCCGGCTGCAACAGCAACGTTCAGGAATTGCTGGTCAGCAAGATCATCACGCAGGTCTGGCGAATGGCGGAAACGCAGCAACTCGGCGTCGACAAGGTGATCGTCTTCGTCGACGAGTTGAACAAATACGCGGCGGCCGGCGGCGAAGGCGCGCTGCGCGACACGCTGGTCGACATCGCCGCCCGCGGTCGGCATCTGAACGTCGTCCTCTTCGGCGCCCAGCAATTCCGCTCGAAGGTGGACGACGAAATCCTGGGCAACTGCGGCACCTCGTTTTATGGTCGAATCGGCGACGAAGAAATCGTCAACAGCGCCTATCGCTCGCTTTCCGATTCGGTCAAGCGCGATCTGCTCGGCCTGAAAAAGGGGCGCATGCTCGTCCGCCACGCCCATTTCCGGGCGCCGCTCTTTGGCGCCTTTCCGATGCCGCCGACGCTCAACGGGATGGGCGGCCAGAAGGTCTTCAACGGCGCGACCGGCGATCCGTGGCTGGACGCCGCGGATGGGCTCTGGCGCACGCTCCAGCGGTTGATGGACGGCAAGGCGCCGGACCAACGTACCGTGCGAACCGCCTGCGAAGGCATCGAGCCGGAGTCGATCGGCCGGGTGATGCAGCAAATCACGTCGTACGATTGGACCCGCAACAGCCGTTCCGATCCATGGCGCACGGCGCACGGCGCATTGATTCGAAACCGTTCATAATTGACATAGTTCGATACCGTGCAATGGAGGCTTCGTCGTGACGCGCCCGCTTCGCATCGCTCATCTCGCCGACTCGCATCTCGGCTACCGCGCGCTCGGCCGCTCCGATCACGCCGGCCGCAACCAGCGGTTGGTCGACGTCGAGCGGGCGTTCGAGGCGGCGATCGACGATCTGCTCGGGCGTGACGTCGATCTGGTCATCCACGCCGGCGACGCGTTTCATCACACCCGGCCGAACTGGGAAACCGTCGCCCACGTCATCCGGCAATTCCGTCGGATCGAAATGGCCGGGTTGCCGTGTGTCGTCGTTGCGGGCAACCACGACACGCCGCGCCTGCGGACGACCGGCTCGGTCTACGGCTTGCTCGCCGACGTGTTGCCGAACATCCATTTTGTCGCCGGCTACGACGTGGAAGAGATCGCGCTCGACGATCTCGACCTCGTGGTGCAGGCGATTCCGCACGGGGCGCTGACCAATCCCGATCCGCCGTTTCCGGGGTTCCATCCGGGCAAGTGGAACGCCCTGGTGACGCATGGCCTCGCGCCGCGCGTCCATCTGCGAGGCCAGCACGAGCCGGGCGAAGAACGGCTGCCGGCCGGCCTGCTCGACCCCGATTTCGACTACATCGCGCTCGGGCATTTCCATGAGTGGGGCGATCAGGGGCGCAACGCCTGGTACAGCGGCAGCACCGAGCGGATGGGCTGGGGCGACATCGCCGCCGAACCGGGCTACAACCTGGTGACGCTGACGGAACGGGGCGGCGCGCCCGAAGTCGAGCACATCGCCGTGCCGGCGCGGCCGATGATCCGGCTCGATCCGGTGGCCGGGGCGGACCGGGCGGCGAGCGAGATCGTCGACGAGGTGCTGCACCGCCTCGACCGGGTCGCCGATCGGGCGGCGATGGTGCGGGTCGAAGTCGTCGGCGCGGCGCGGCCGGCGCGGCGGGAAGCGGAAACGCTGCTACGGCAACGGGCCGAAGGTCGCGTCTGGCATCTCGAATTGACCTCCCCGGGCGATGCGATCTTCGGCGCGCAGGCGACCGAAGGCGAATCGCTGAGCGACGTCCGCGCGCTCTTCAGCCTTTTCATCGACGGCAAACTGGAGCGGCGCGAATATGACGAGGGG
>JAICJJ010000172.1 GCA_025928535.1 Thermomicrobiales bacterium | reverse complement strand
GGCAGAGCCGAACAGGTCGAGGCGTTGGACGCCGTAGGCCCGACAGAGCGACTGAATCGCGGCGAGGTGGCGCCCGATCAACTGATTCACCGACTGATCCTTTAGCCAATGTCGAAGCCGAACCTGGCAAGTTCCGCGATCATCGTCCTTGCAGTCTAGCCGATTCGGCGACTGATCCCCTCGCTGACGACGTCGATCGATCGATTTCCTTACGGTTCTTCCAAACTGTCCCGCAGGATGTCCATGTGCTCCAGCGCGAGGCCGGCACCGACGGCGACGCAGGAGAGGGGGTCGTCGGCGACGTAGCAGGGGACGCCGGTCACTTCCATCAGCAGGTCGGGCAGGCGCCGCGGCATCGCATCACCAGTTCGGTCGCAGAACAGTCAATCCCGGCACACGTTCGAATTCACTGACGTTGAACGTCAGAACGTCATAGCCGATGGCGAGAGCGGTGGCCGCGACGAGCAGATCATAGGGTCCGATCCGGCGGCCGGCGGCGTCCAACCTGGCCCAGATGCGGGCATGCATTCGCGCAACCGGCAAATCGAACGGAATGACCGGAACCGCCGACAACATGGCCTCGACGAATGTCGTCCGTTTCGTGAGCCGCTCTGACGTGTCCGCCCGTTCCACGCCATAGAGCAACTCGGCCGCCGTAATCGCCGCCAGCGCATACGACTCGTCGATCATGCCGGCCACGACCATCTCCAAGGGGAGACCGCGACGCTCCAACTGTATGAAAACGCTCGTGTCGATCAGCCGAGCCATTGCGGCGACCTGAGCGGCGGCAATTCCGAGCGCGCCCGCTCGATCTCGTCGACGAAACCATCGTCCGGCACGCGCAATTTGCCGAGCCGGGCGACAAGATCGCGTCCGGAGATGCCGACCGCCACAGGTTGGGCCGGCGGAACGAGGGTCGCCAGAGGAGTTCCGTCGCGTTCGACGACGAACCGTTCGCCGCGCCGGACCCGATCGAGCACATCAGACAGCGCCGCTGCCAATTCGCGTTCCGTCAATTTCGTGTCCATGGCCGACTCCGCTGAAGCTCGTGCAATGCCGCGTTGGCTGGAGTCATGGTAATCGGTCGCGCGGCGGCCTACGGTTCTTCCAAACTGTCCCGCAGGATGTCCATGTGCTCCAGCGCGAGGCCGGTGCCGACGGCGACGCAGGAGAGGGGGTCGTCGGCGACGTAGCAGGGAACGCCGGTCACTTCCATCAGCAAGTCGGGCAGGTGCCGCAGCATGGCGCCGCCGCCGGTCAGGATCATCCCCTTGTCGATGATGTCGGACGACAGTTCCGGCGGCGTTTCTTCCAGCACCGCCCGCACCGCGCCGATGATCGCTTCCAGCGGCTCGGTGATGGCGTCGGTCACTTCGTTGGCGCGAATCTGGATCGTCCGCGGCAAGCCCGCCACTTCGTCCCGGCCACGCACTTCCATCCGGATTTCCTCGTCCGACGGCATCGCGCTGCCGATGGCGATCTTGACTTCCTCGGCCGTCCGCTCGCCGATCCGCAGGTTGTACTTGCGCTTGATGTAGTTGCCGATCGATTCGTCGAAACGATTGCCGCCGACCCGCAGGGAGCGGGCGACGACGATGCCGTTGAGCGAGATGACCGCCACCTCGGTCGTGCCGCCGCCGATGTCGATGATCATGTTGCCGGACGGGTCCGCCACCGGCACCCGCGCCCCGATCGCCGCCGCCAGCGGTTCGCTGATCAGGTAGGCGCGGCGCGCCCCGGCGTTGAGCGCGGCGTCGCGGACGGCGCGGCGCTCGACCCCGGTCACGCCGGCCGGCACGCAGATCATCACGTCGGGCCGGATCAGGGAAAAGCGGCCGCAACTCTTGTTGATGAAGTAGCGGAGCATTTCCTGGGTGACGACGTAGTCGGCGATCACCCCGTCGCGCATCGGGCGGACGACTTCGATCGTCTCGCGCGGCTCGCGCCCGAGCATGTTCCGCGCTTCGAGCCCGACCGCCTTCACCTTGCCGTCTTTGGCCGAAATCGCCACCACCGACGGCTCATTGATGACGATGCCACGACCGCGAACGAAGACGAGGACGTTGGCTGTCCCGAGATCGATGCCAATCTGTTTGGGCACGCGGTCGCGCTCCGGTTCCTTCGACGGAGGACGGCAACGGCGCGGAGGGCGCCGGTTCGGTTCATGCTGCCCGGCATAGTACCATAGGGGTCGCCTCACCCCGTCCGAACGGCGCGGCGGCCGCGGCCGCGTTCCACTATGGGAGAACGCGCCGTGGAGCCCCCTGCGCCTGAACCGGACGCCGAAGCGCCGAAACGCCCAGCGAGTCGGGAATCGCCGCCGGCCGCGGCCCGAGCGAAAAGCGCCGGCCCGTCGCCGCAGCGGTCGGACGAACCGAAACGCCGGCGGCCAACCGCGGCCGAGCGCCGATTCGCCGGCTTCGGCGACGAGATCGAACGGGCCTGGTGCGCCGCCCGCGACCATCGCCTTCCGCCCGATTTTCCCGTTCACCGCCGGCAGGGAATCGCCACGCTGGCGATGCGGCCGGTGGCGCGCCGCCCCGAAGCGATCCTGCTCTGCGACAGCGCGCACGCCGGACCCCATCGCTGGCCCGACGGCGACGAGCCGACCGACGCGGAACGCGCCGCAGCATCGGCCGGCTGACGTGTGCAGGCGTCCAACGCACTGAGGAGACCGACAGCCCCAATCGTCATCCTGACGAAGGAAGGATCTCGGCTGAGCAGACCGCTCATGCCGAGGAACCGAGATGCTTCGGCCGCGGCCCTGGCATGACGATGGACGCCGATCGGACCACCAGGCGGCGCGGTCGCTCCGGCGGGGAATCGCATGTTTGTTCCTGAATTGGGTGAATCACGCAAAATACGAACTGGCGGCCCGGGGAGGGAAGGGGGGAAACCGGACCGCCAGTCGGGGGACCAGTTCGGCGCTCCGTGCGGATTGCCTCGCTGGCAACCGGATTATATGTCAAGTCGGGCGCCGGCGCAAGGGCGCGTCCGCGCCCCCGTCATGCCGAGCGAAGTCGAAGCATCTCGTCCCGAGTCGGCAGGTCGGGGAAAACGACGAGATCCTTCGACTCCGCTCAGGATGACCAGAGGTCGGCGGCTCCTCATGGGGCAGGACTCGCCGCGCCAACCTGATCGAGCGCCGCGCAAATCCGGTCGCCGATCGTCTCCGCGTCGCCGGGCGCCAGGCAATGCGTGCTGATCATTAAGCCGCCGTTTTCGACGTTGAGATGGATCGACGGGTCTCCGGACGCCAGACTGGCTCGAACCGCGGCCGGCGCCCAACGGCCCTCGATCGGGAAGAGGCGCACGACGGGAGCCGGCCATGCCTCCCAGTCGTCTTCCACCGCACAGCGCACGTCGCCTCGATCGGCGACGCTGGCGACGATTTGTTCTGCCTCAGCAACATGGATCCGGCGCTCATCCGCGTGGTTTGTCGCCGTGAAGCGGTCGAGCGCGACCCACAGGCCGACCATCGCTTCCTTGCTGACTTTCATTCCCCGGCCGACGCCCGCGCGTGGATTGCCGTTGGCGCGCGCCGCTTCGATCAAGTCGCGCCGGCCGGCGAGGAGACCAGAGTCCTGCGGTCCCCGAATCCCTTTCCCTCCGCTGTAAATGACCAGGTCCGCGCCCCATTCAATCCAGCAGCGCAAATGGTCGATCGGCGGCAGCGTCGATGCCGCATCGACGATGACCGGCACGTTGCGGGCGTGCGCCATCGCGACGACGGATGGAAAGTCGAGCGCGCCTGACCCGGTGTTCCGGGAATCGATCCACGCGACCGCGGCCGTTCGATCCGAAAGCGCTCGCTCGAGTTCCCACGGCGCGGTGGCGCTCGCCAGTCCGATTTCGACCAGTTTGCCGCCGCCCACCCGAAACATCTGGTCATAGCCGATTCGATGCGACCGGTGAATGATGATTTCGTTGCGCATCCCTTTGCTGTTCGGCAGGCGACGGATCAGTTCCGGGTCGCTGCCGGCGATGCAGGCGGCGGCCGCCAGGGCCATGCCTGCCGCCGAGCCGCTCGTGACGTAGCCCGCTTCCGCGCCGGTCACGTCGGCAATGCGCTGTCCGACGCGCTCGTTCAACTCGTCGAGGACGACAAACGCCTGGGCGGCCTCCGCCATCGCGGTGACCACTTCGGGCCACATCAACGTGCCGCCGACGGCCGTCGTCGCGCCGCGGCCGTTGATGATCTTCCGGACGCCGATCCGGTCGTAGATGTCCGGCCGTCGCGATTCGGATTCGCTCACCATTTCGGCCATCGACGCTCGCTCCTCCGTGACGCTGCAATCACGCCACACGGTATCGTCGCACCATCGCCTCGTCCACCTCGACGCCGAGGCCAGGGCCGGTCGGAACCGGAATGAAGCCGTCCGTCAGTTCGATCCGGGGCGCGCAGAGATTGGTCAGCAGCGACGCCGACGAGACGTTGTATTCGAGATAGGGCGCATGCGGCAGGTAGGCGTCGAGGTGAAGCGACGCCGCCTTCAGCAGATCGGTCAGCCAGGCGTGCGGCACGCATTCGATCTGGCGGCGGGCGGCGAAATCGGCGATTTGCCGGCCGACCGTCAGGCCGCCGCAGCGCGAAAGATCGGGCTGGAGCACGTCGACGCCGCCATCGGTCGCGAGGCGGACAAATTCGTCGTGGCCCGCGGCTTGTTCGCCGGCGGCGATCCGGAGCGTGGCGCAATGGTCGGCCACGGCGCGGTAGCCGGCGACGTTGTCAGGATGGAGAAAATCTTCCAGCCAGAAGACGTCGAGTTCTTCGAGAGCGCTGGCCAGCCGGATCCAATCCTTGATCGGCCGCTCCTTGAACGGCGCGTTTGGTTTCGTGCCGTACCAGCCGGCATCGACCATCAGATCGACGCCGGAACCGGCTTCTTCGCGCGCCGCCCGAACCAGCGCGATGTCGAGCGCGAGATCGTAGCCGAACACGCCCCAACCGAACTTGATCGCCCGGAAGCCTTGCGCCAGATAGCCGGCGACCGCTTCCTTCATCTGATCGGGCGTCGGCCGGAAGAGGGTCGAAGCGTAGCCCTTGACCCGATCGCGATATTTGGCTCCGAGCAACTTGTGGATCGGTTGGCTCGCCGCCTTGCCGGCGATGTCCCAGAGGGCGATATCGACGCCGGAGATCATCTGCATGCCGGCTCCGGCGCGGCCGTAATAGGCGAGGAAGCGGTACATTTTTTGCCAGAGCCGTTCCCGCTCCAGCGGATCTTCGCCGACGAGCGCGGCGCGAATCGATTCGAAGCCGATCGCGCCGCCCGACGGGGCGTCGACGATCGCCTTGCCGACATGCGGTTGGGTTTCGACGTCGGACCAGCCGACGATTCCTTCGTCGGTGCTGATCTTCACCAGCGACACGAAGCGGACGCCGTGCGCTTCGCCCGCGTCGGCCGGATTCGGATAGTTCTTGCCCGTGTCGAGGACGATCGCTTCGACGTCGGTGATGATCACGCGCGATCCTCCTCTCCGGCCGGAGCGGTCAAAAGACGAACGCGACCTTGAGCGCTGCGTCGTGGCCCTGCTCGGCCAGGGCGAGCGCCCGGGCATGCTCGATCAGCGGCAAGCAATGGGTGACGAGTTCGGCGAGCCGGAGCGCCGGATCGGCGAGGCAGGTCATCGCTTCGTCGAACAGGTCCTCGTCGTTGACCGCGCCGAGGATTTCGAGTTCGTTGATCAGGACGCGCGTGAGGTCGATCCCCGTTTCGCCCGGAATCGGCGCGAAGAGGACGAGTCGGCCGCGTGGCCGGAGCAGCCGCAGCCCGAGCGCCGCCGCGCCGGCGCGGGGCACGGCGACAATCGCGGCGTCGTAGTCGCCGCCGTTGGCCGCTCGCAGCAGGGTTTCCGGATTGCCAACGTCCCGGATGTTGCGGACGATTGCCCCGTTGGCGAAACCGAGCCGGAAATCGTGGCGGCCGGCGACGACGATCCGGAGATCGGGATCGCGGCCGGCCAGCCGCGCCATCAGCACGCCGAACGGACCGTCGCCGAGGATCAGCAGCGATTGCGCGCCGCCGACCCGCGCCCGGCGGATCGCTTCCAGGCAAACGCAAACCGGCTCGGCCAGCGCGGCGGTCGCGAATGCGACGTCGTCTGGCAGGCGGCGGACGCGATCGTGTCGGGCGACAAAAGACTCGGCGAACGTGCCGGCCAGATCGATGCCGAAATGGCTCAGGTTGCGGCAGAGATGACTCAGGCCGCGCCGGCATTCGGCGCAGGCGCCGCAGGGATGGACCGGATGCGCGGCGACCCGGGCGCCCGGCGCGATGCCGGCGACCGCGGAGCCGACCGCCATGACGGTTCCCGCCCCTTCGTGCCCGAGGACGACCGGCAACGGGATGCCGAACGGATTGGCGCGGATGTCGGCCAGATCGGACGAGCAGACCGTGGCGGCGCCGGTCCGG
>JAICJJ010000567.1 GCA_025928535.1 Thermomicrobiales bacterium | reverse complement strand
GAACTGGATGGGGCGAATGGCTGGCAGCGCTTCCACCGGCTGACGCTGCCGCTGCTGCGCCGGGTGATTCTCTTCGCGGTGGTCGTCGCCACGATTTTCGCGCTGCAAGTCTTCGACACGGCGTTGATCCTGACCGGCGGCGGTCCCGGCACGGCGACGCTGACGATCGTCTACCGCATCTGGACCTACATCTTCGGCTCGACCGACAAGGTCGGCTACGGCGCCGCGATTTCGGTCGTCTTGCTGGTCGCGATCCTTTGCCTGACGTTGATTCAATTGCGGCTGTTGCGCGATCGACGGGGGGAAGATTGAGATGGCGACGTCGAGCGCGGTTCGGCCGCGCGCCATCGCTTCCCCGGCCGACGTCGCGCCGGAGGCGGCGGCGAAAACGGCCGCCCGGCGGGCCGCGGTCGAGCGCGGCGTCACCCACCTGCTGCTGATCGTCGCCGCCGTGATTTGCGCCGCGCCATTCTTCTACGTGATTGCCGCGTCGTTGAAGGACGCCGGCTCGCTCTTTCAGTATCCGCCCGTCTGGGTGCAGGTCCCGCCCTACCTCGGCAATTACCAGCGTCTCATCTTCGAAAGCGGCTTCCCCCGCTGGCTGCTCAACACGCTGATCGTAGCGACCTGCGTCACCAGCATCAAACTCATTTTCGATTCGATGGCCGGCTACGCGCTCGCCAAGCTGGAGTTCACCGGCAAACGGATCGTCTTTCTCCTGATGCTGATCTTGCTGATGGTGCCGTTCGCGGCGCTGCTGATTCCGCTCTGGACGATCGCCCACAACTTGCACATCACCAACACCTATCTGGCGCTGATCCTGCCGCCGCTGGCCAATCCGCTTGGCGTGTTCCTGATGCGGCAATTCATCCTCGGGTTGCCGAAAGACCTCGAAAACGCCGCCCGCCTCGAAGGGGTGAGCGAGTTCGGCATCTACTGGCGGATCATCTTGCCGCTGGTGAAGCCGGGCCTGGTGGTCCTGGCCGTGATCATCTTCACCGATCAATTCATGAGTTTCATCTGGCCGCTCGTCGCCACCACCAGCGACGATTTGCAGGTGCTGACCGTCGGGGTCGCCGGCTTGCGCGCCAAAGGCGGCGTCAACTATGGCCTCTGGTCGGCGGCGGCGGTGATGTCATTGGTTCCGATCGCCATCTTCTTCTTCGCGTTGCAACGGCAGTTTCTGGCGCGATCGGTGGCGGGAGCATTGAAGCAATGAGCGACGTTGCGACGACGTCCCAAACCGTCGCGGAGCCGTTCGCGATCGAACTCCTCGGCGTCGCCAAGCGGTACGGCGCGAGCCTCGCCTTGCACGGCGTCGATCTCGACATCGCGGCGGGCGAATTCATCGTCTTGCTCGGCCCGTCCGGCTGCGGCAAGAGCACCTTGCTGAAAATCATCGCCGGCCTCGAAGACGCCACCGAAGGCGACATCTACATCAACGGCCGGTTGGCCAACTATCTTCGCCCGAAAGAACGCGACGTGGCGATGGTGTTTCAGAATTACGCGCTCTACCCGCACATGACGGTCGAGACGAACATCGGCTTTCCGCTCGCCATGCGGCGTCAGCCGAAATCGGTCGTCGCCCAGCGCGTCAGGGAGGTCGCCGAACTCGTCGGCCTGACCGACCATCTCACGAAGTACCCGGATCAACTTTCGGGCGGCCAGCGGCAACGCGTGGCCCTGGGGCGGGCGATCATCCGCGAGCCGGTCGCGTTTCTCATGGACGAGCCGCTGTCGAACCTCGACGCGCTCTTGCGCGTCCAGATGCGCAGCGAACTCCTCAAACTGCATCGCCGCGTCGGCCGGACGACAATTTACGTCACCCACGATCAGGTCGAAGCGATGACGATGGCGAACCGGATCGTGGTCATGCGCGACGGCGTCGTGCAGCAGGTCGGCACGACCGACGAGGTCTACCAGCGGCCCGCCAACACCTTCGTCGCGGTCTTCGTCGGCAGTCCGCCGATGAATCTGATCGACGGCCACATCAAGGCGGATGAGGGCGGCTATCGGCTCGACGGGCCGGTCGCCATCCCGCTCGGCGACATTGGCCGAATCGACCTGGAAGACGACCGCGTCGCCGTCGGCATCCGGCCGGAAAACGTCGTCATCGGAGATGCGGACGCGCCCTGCGCGATCCCCGGCCGGGTCGATCTGATCGAAGCGGTCGGCTCCGATGCGTTCTTGTCGGTCGCCGTGGCCGATGGCGCGACGATCACGGCGCGCGTGCCCGCCGCCAGCGGCGT
>JAICJJ010000583.1 GCA_025928535.1 Thermomicrobiales bacterium | reverse complement strand
AGAAGCGACCGGAAACCGGCGGCGGAAGCGCCCTGTCGCGGCGGGCCCCCGTTTCGTGTTGCTCCGTTTGGTGCGGAGCCGGGGCCGCGTTCCGGAGCGCAGGCGCGAGGGAGCGAGGCATGGGACTGATCTTGTGGATCATTCTCGGGGCGATCGCCGGCTGGATCGCCAGCATGATCGTCGGGAGCAACGCCCGGCAAGGCTGGCTGGAGAACATCGTCGTCGGCATCGTCGGCGCGTTCATCGGCGGGATCATTGGCGGTCCGCTGTTCGGGCGCGGCGTCGATCTCGGCACGATCAATCTCTACAGCATCATCCTGGCGATCGTCGGCGCCATCATCTTGCTGCTGATCTTGCGCGCCATTCGCCGCGCCTGATCCGTCTGCGCTCGAAGGGGGAGGAAAAGCGGGGGGCGTCCGGATTGTCCGGACGCCCCGCTGTGTTGGTTGCGCGCCGCCAGCGCGGTCAGAGGCCGACGCCGCAGGCGGACGGCCCGCCGTTGTAGCCCGACGAGAACGAAATCGAGCGGAAGTTGCCGGGCCCATGCGGCACCTGGCCGTTGACCGGCTGGAAACTGTCGCCGGAGCCGATGGTCAACCGCATCCCCACCGCGGCGTCGCCGGGCGACAACAGCCCCGATTCGACCGCATTCCGCACCGCCGCGCCGCCGAGACAATCGGCGGTCAATTCCGATTCCAGACTGTGGCCGGGCGATCCCAGTTCATTCAGGACGTGGTGCCCGAATTCGTGCCCGAGCACCGTCCAGAGATCGCCGAGATCGACGGACGCGCCCGGCACGTAATAGATCGTCGCGTTGGCGTCGCAATACGCGCCCGGCGCGATGAAGACGTCGATCGGGCCGCACGGGCTGTTCATCGGCCCGGTCACCGCTTGCACCGAAGGCGGCGAATAGGGCAAGCCGTCTTGCGCGAAAACGCTCGACCAGTAGGCGTTGAGGCTGGCGACGATGTCTTCCGGCGTCTCCTGCGCCGCCGCCACCGATGGCAGCGCCAGGAAAAGCGCGACCGCCAGGATCGAAATCAACCGACGCGCCATGAACCGTGCTCCTTTTCGCCGAGCGGGGCGTCCTCCCACGCGCACGGCTCCCGCAACGGGGCAATCGTTCGCCGGGCCTGCGCTTCCCGCTCAGTCTACAAGACGCCACACCCCTGCGGGCCGTTGTTGTAGCCATTCATCAAGGAAATCCCACGTTCGGCGGGCGACCCGTGCGCCGCCCCGTCGGTCGGCAAAAACGACAGATCGCCGGCCTGGGCGGTCATCCCGACCGCTTGCGTCACCATCCCGGCGCCGATGACGCCCCGGTTTTCCGCGTCATGGAGATAGGCGCCGGCCAGGCAATCGGCTTGCAATTCGCGCCATTTCGATTCGCCGCCGATGTTGAGTTCGAGTTGCACGTGGTGCCCCCATTCGTGGGCGAGGACGGTGTAGAGGGCGAAATTGCCTTGCGGATCGTTCGGATCGAAAAAGGCCGGCACGAGATAGATCGTGTCGTTGCCGCCGCAAAACGCCCCCGGGCCGACATCGGGGCTGATCGTGCCGCACGGCGTGTCGGTCGGACCGTCGACATCCTTGACGGCCGGCGCGGCGTACGGGACGCCGGCGGCGGCGAATTGACCAACCCAATAGGCGTTGATGTCGGCGGCGACGTCGTCGATCGACGATTGCGCCAGCGCCGGCAGCGGCAGCGCCAGAGCCGCGAACATCATCGCGAGCGCGAACGAGCGAAGCCGCACACAACACCTCCCTGAACGGGACGAAACTCATCCGAAACGGGCTCTGAATTCCGGACAGCCCGCGCCGAGCCCTTTCCTGCTACGCCTGAGCGATGCTCCCGGTTTTGCGTCCCCCGAGAAATCGGGACCGAACGCCGATCTTCGCACGCGCCGCCGGGGTGCGCGTAAAAGGTTTTGCGACCGTAGCCTTGGTAGGGGTTCGGCATGCCGAACCCGATCGGCCGCAGGCCGATAAATCGGGTGTCGGTGGACCGGATTGTGGTCCTGCGGACCACCGGGCACGGCATGCCGT
>JAICJJ010000146.1 GCA_025928535.1 Thermomicrobiales bacterium | reverse complement strand
GCCGGCTGCCGCGAGGCGCGAAAGGTGACCGGCGATGCCGGACGGCCCGCTCGAATTGCGGCTCGGGGACGTGGTGCGGCTGCGCAAGCCGCACCCGTGTGGAAGCCATGACTGGACGATCGTCCGCCTCGGCGCTGACATCGGTTTGCGCTGCCATGGCTGCAACCATCGCATCCTCGTGCCGCGGCGCACCGTCGAACAGCGGCTGAACGCGTTTCTCAGTCGCGGGCCGGCGCCGAGCGAGGCGGTTGACTCGGCGCCGAACCCGGCGGCCGGCGAAACGGTGACGCCGTGAGCGGCGCCGCGACGCCGACCGTTTCCCCGCCGTCGAGCGGCGGGGAGGAGCGTCCGCCGCGCATCTTGCGGCCGGTCCGGCAAAACACGTTTGCCGGGGTTCTCCGCAATGGGCCGTTCCTGCGGCTCTGGCTGTCGCAGGCGCTCTCGCAAACCGCCAACAACATGGTGAATTTCGCCTTGTTGCTGCGGGTCACCGACATCGTGACCTTTCACGGGGTGGCTGGGGCGAACACGGCGGTCAGCCTGGTCATCCTGTCGTTTTCGATTCCCTCGGTCATCTTCGGGCCGGTCGCCGGGGTCGCGGCCGATCGGACGAACCGGCGGACGCTGATGACGCTGGTCAACGTCGGCCGGGCGATTTCGGTGTTGCTCTTCATCCTGATCCGGCCGACCTGGCACGCGCAGACGATCCTGCTCGCGATCTACCTGATCACCTTTCTCTTCGGCACCATCAGCCAGTTTTTCGCGCCGGCCGAAGGCGCCGCGATTCCTTCGCTCGTGCCGCGCGATCAATTGCTTGCCGCGAATTCGCTGTTCAATCTGACCTTCACCGCGACCCAACTCCTAGGTTTCGCGGTGTTCGGCCCGGTGCTGGCCAAGGTCGTCGGCGTCGATGTGCTGTTCGGCGCCTGCGTCGCGCTGTTCGCCGTCTGCGCGCTGCTGACGATGACGCTGCCGACCTCGCCGCCGCCCGAGCGGAACGCGACCGGAGCCGACGGGCAGATGATGAACCGGCTCTGGGCGGACATCCGCGAAGGGCTGCTGTACATCCTGCAAGACCCGTTGCTGTTGCGTTCGATCGTCTATCTGACGCTCGCGGCGACGACGTTCCTGATGGTCGCGTCGCTCGGGCCGGAATTCGTGACGAAGGTGATCGGGCTGCCGCCCGGCGACATCGGCTTCATCGTCGCCCCCGCCGGCCTGGGCGTCGTGCTCGGCGTCTTTCTCGTGCCGCCGCTGGTGCGTCGCTTTCCGCGCGACGCCGTCATCGACTGGGCGATCGCGCTCGCCGGGGTCATCCTCGCCTTGCTGGCGCTGAGCCGCGTCATTCTCGGCGCCCTGCTCGATGGGGGAACGCCGAGCGTCGCGACCGAAACGGCATTCGCCGGATTGCTCGCGGCGGCGCTGGGCGTCTGCAATGCATGCGTGCTGGTGCCGGCGCAGACGATCTTGCAGGAGCGTTCCCACGAACAGATCCGGGCGCGGGTCTACGCGACGTTTTTCACCATCTCGAACTCGGTGGCCTTCATTCCGATCTTTTTCGCCGCCGCCTCGGCCGACATTTTCGGCGTCGTGCAGGTGCTGGTGGTGGTGGCGGCGATCCTGACCGGGGTCGGCGTCGTCAGCCTGCTGCACCGCCACAGCGAAGCGATGGCGCGCCGCGGACGGGTTCGCACGCGGCATCGGCAAGGTCCGGAGACGCTCGGACCGAATGAATGACCGGTCAATCGCGCGTGGGAGGAAGGTTGCGATGGGCAAGGAAATCATTGTCTGCTACGGCGTTCACGTCGACGCGGTCGCGGGATGGCTGGGCTCCTACGGCGGCGAAGATTCGCCGTGCGACATCACGCGAGGCGTTTTCGCGGGCGAGGTCGGCAGTCCCCGGCTGGTGCGGCTGTTCGATCGCTTCGGGATCAAGACGACCTGGTTCATCCCTGGCCACACGCTCGAATCGTTTCCCGAACAGATGCGGCTGGCGGTCGATGCGGGCCATGAAATCGGCTTGCATGGCTATTCGCATGAAAATCCGATCGCGATGAGCCCCGAGCAGGAAGAAGCGGTGCTCGTCAAGTGCATCGACCTGATCGAGCGCTTCACCGGCCAGCGGCCGGTCGGGTACGTCGCGCCGTGGTGGGAACTGAGCGAGGTGACGGTCGAATTGCTGTTGAACAACGGCATTCGCTACGACAACAGCCGCATGGACAACGATTTTCATCCGTTTTACGCACGGGTCGGCGACCGCTGGACGCCGATCGATTATGGCAAGCCGGCATCGTCGTGGATGAAGCCGTTCGAGCCGGGGGAAGAAACGGATCTCATCGAGATCGGAGCCAACTGGTATCTCGACGATTTGCCGCCGATGATGTTCATCAAGAAATCGCCGAACAGCCACGGGTTCGTCAATCCGCGGGACATCGAATCGCTCTGGCGGGATCAGTTCGACTGGGTCTATCGCGAATACGACTACGCGGTGTTCCCGCTCACCATCCACCCCGACGTCAGCGGCCGGCCGCAGGTGCTGGCGATGCACGAGCGATTCATCGACTACATCAATCGACACGATGGCGTGCGCTGGGCCACCTTCGCCGAAGCGGCCGCCGATTTCGCCAGTCGCTATCCCCGCTCGGGCTCCGCGCGCCCGGCGAGTTGATGGTTCACGCTTTGCGATAGATCGGACGGCGACCGATCGCGGACAGCCGGCGCGTCACGGCCGCCACGGATCGGGCGGGTCGTAGCCGAGCGCGCGCGCGTGGGCGAGCGCGAGCCGGACATAGTCGAGGAGGAGCGCCCGATGGCGGTCTTCCAGGTCGGGTCGCTTGAACAACGCGGTCAGCGCCGCCAGATCGGGCTCGGCCGCCAGACTTTCGACCAACGGCGGCAGGAAGCCGGCCGCCTGGAGCAGCCGCAGTCGTTCCTCGGTCGTGGCGCCGAGCGCCTCGGCCAGCCGATCGACCAGTTCCCGGCTGACGCCGCGTTCGCTTTTTTCGATCCGGCTGATGGTGCTGGCGTCGGCGCCGGCAGTCGCGGCGAGCGTGCGCTGCGGCATTGCGCGCGCCTGGCGCATTTGCGTCAACAACGGACCGAACTCGGGATGGGCGGGCGGCTGGCGGCCGTCAGTCGAAGCCATGGGACGATGCTACCAGCCCCGACGGGTCGGTCGTCGGTTGGCGCTCGATCAAGGGTTCGACGCCATTGATGCTGTCAGAGGCGCTTCGATATTCGGCGGTCGATTCAGGCGGGCGGCGCTGCAAGGTCGTCGACCTGGCGATCGATGTCGCCAGCGGGCCCCATCCGGCGATTACCGACCTCGTCGTCCAGGGAAACGGCGCCGCCTCGCCGGCCATTCCGTGGGATGCGGTGACGCGGATCGACGAAGCGAAGCGCATTTTCGCGGTCACCGACGCCTCAGGATCGTCGCCTTTGCCGGATCAGCCGGACGATCCGATCGTGCGGCTTCGCGGCGAAGTGCTCGACGCGCTGATCATCGACGTGGCCCAACGGCGTGTCACGCGGGCGAACGATCTGGCGCTGGCCGTCGATGGTCGGCGACTGAAACTGTGCGCGGTCGATGTCAGCGCCGCGTCCGTCGTTCGCCGATTGACCGGCGGCCGGTTCGGCCGTTCTCCGAGCAGTCCGCTCTGGGATTGGCGCGACGTCGAGTTCTTGCGCGGCAATCCTGACCTGGGGCTCCGCGGGCGTCACTACAACCATCGGATCGACCGTCTGCGGCCGGCCGAAATCGCCCGCTTGACCGAACATTTGCCCTATCTCCATGCCACGGAACTGGTCACGATGCTGCCGCCGCACATCGCCGCGGACGTGCTGGAAGAAATGGATCCTGACCGACAATTGCAGGTCTACGAGGAGTTGGACGCCGAACAGCAATGCCGGATCGTCGAGTTGATGGCGGCTGACGCCGCAGCCGATCTGATCGGCCGACTCGATCGGGACGACGCCGCCAGCCTGCTGGCCCGACTGCCGAAAGCGCCGGCGACCAGGATCGTCGAATTGCTGCAATATCCGTCCGACACCGCGGGCGGCATCATGACCAATGAAATGGTGGTCGTCCGCGAAGGATTGACGATCGCCGAAGCCCAGGCGGAATTGCGCAACAGCATCCGGAGACCCGATTTCGTCTATTTCGTCTACGTGCTCGACAACCCGCGCAATCGGCGGTTGCGCGGCGTGGTGACGCTGCGCGATTTGCTGGAGGGCGGCAGCGAGCGGCCGCTGGAAGAGGTCATGACCCAGACGCTCATCACGCTTGCCCCAACCGAATCGGCGGAAAACGCCGCGCGGCGCGTGGTCGAAAGCGAATTGCTCGCCGTGCCGGTCGTCGATGACGATGGCCGCTTGCTCGGCACGGTGACGGTCGACGACGCGGTGGAACAAATCGCGCCTTCCGGCTGGCGTGCCGAGGCGCCGCGGCTTTTCATCTAGCAGGACCGACGCACGGATGAACGCGGCGCCAGGCCAGAGCGGGACGATCGAGCAAGAGGAAACGTCGACGAACGCCGCGGCACCGACGCTTGTCGGCACGCAACCGCGGCGTGGCGCGATACAGGTCCGCCTCCGTGGACGCCGCATTCGCCTGCGCGGCCTGCGGAGGGAGCCGGTTGGCCCACTCCGTTGGTTGCTCGTGCTCGGCCCGGGCGTCATCGCGGGCGCGGCCGCCAACGACGCCGGATCGATCGCGACCTACAGTTCGGTTGGGGCCACGTACGGCTATGCGCTGCTCTGGGCGCTCCTCCTCGGGACCATTTCATTGGCCGTGGTGCAGGAGATGACGGCGCGGCTGGGCGTCGCGTCCGGTCGAGGCCTGCTCGACCTGATTCGCGAGCGATATGGGCTGGCCTGGTCGGTGTTCGCGGTCGCGGTGATGCTGGCGGCGAACGGCGGGCTGATCCTCAGCGAGTTCGTCGGGATCGGCGCGGCGGCGGAACTGGTCGGCGTCAGTCGTTTGCTGGCGGTTCCCGTCGCGGCGGCGCTTGTCTGGGGTCTGGTCGTGTTCGGTTCGTACGCCAACGTCGAAAAGATCTTCCTCGTGATGGCGCTTGCCTTTTTCACCTACCCTGTGGCGGCCTTTCTCGCCCATCCTCAGTGGCGGGATGTCGCGCGCGGCACGTTTGTCCCGACGCTGCAGCCGAACGCGGAATTCATTCTCCTCATCGTCGCGCTGCTCGGCACCACCTTGACGCCCTACCAGCAACTGTTCGAAGAAAGTTCCGTGGTCGACAAGGGAATCGCCCGCAAGCATTACGGCCCGGAACGGATCGACACCTATGTCGGGATGGCGCTCTCCGGCTTGATGGCCGGGTTCATCGTGATCGCCACCGCCGCGACGCTCCACATCCACGGCGCGACCAACATCAATTCCGCCGCCGATGCGGCGCGCGCATTGCGCCCGGTCGCCGGAGCGGCGGCTTCGGAATTGTTCGCCGTCGGTTTGCTCGGCGCGTCGTTGCTGGCGGCCGCGGTGCTGCCGCTGGCGACCGCCTACTCGATCAGCGAGGCGTTCGGCTTTCCGAAAGGGGTGAACCTCGATTTTCGGCACGGGCGCGTCTTTTTCGGGTCGTTCACCACGCTCGTCGCAGCCGGCGCGGCCGCATCGCTCATTCCGGGACTGCCGGTCATTTCGCTGCTGGTCTGGGTGCAGGCGCTCAACGGCGTGCTGCTGCCGATCATCCTCCTCTTCATCCTGCTCCTCGTCAACGATCGGACCCTGGTCGGCGAATTGGCCAATTCCCGCCTGACGAACGTGCTCGGCTGGGGCACGCTCGTCGTCGTGACTATCGCGGTCGTCGCGCTGCTTGGCACCCAGGCGCTGGCTCTGGTCGGCATCTATCCCTTCGGCAAGTGACGCCGAGACCCGCACGTTCGTCAATTGATGGCGCTGGCGACTTCTTCCGCGGCGAGCGCCAGTTCCGTCGCGAGCGTTCGCAGCCGGACGCGCAATTCGGGCGGCTGGCGAACGACGAACCGGCAACCGAGCCCGATCAAAAAGCGCGCCGCCCAGTCGAGATCATCGACATTGACCCGGATGAGGACGCCGCCATCGACCGCCTCGAGCATGGCCTGATGCGCCGGCACGCGGCGACGGGCGGTTTCGATCGATGTTTGGAGCAACGCTTCGACCTGCCAGTCCCACGGGCTTTCCGCCAGCGAAGCGCGGACGAACGCCAAAGCGTCGAACTCGACCGGGGGCTCGAAGGCGTCGGATCGGAGTTGGGCGGCATCGACGCGGTCGAGTCGGAAGACCCGACGATCGGCGCGGAGGTGGCAATACCCGGCGAGATACCAGCGACCAAGGAGATGCACGAGGCCGTAGGGATCGACGACGCGCTCGGTCACCGCGCCGCCGCCGGATTCGTAGCGCATCCAGATTTGCCGCCGCTCGCGGGCCGCTTCGGCGAAGGCGAGCAACGTTTCGGTGGCGGGGGCGAGCGGTTGCTCGTCGAGATCGATCGTCAAGGTTTGCTGGACGGCGTTGACGCGCCGGCGAACGTCGGCCGGCAAGACCCGTTCCACCTTCGCGAGGGCGCCATGGACGGCGGGCGCGGCGGCGGCGAGCCCGAGGCAGAGCGTGGCGCGCAAGCCGAGGGTCACCGCCAGGGCTTCGTCGTCGGTCAGCATCAGGGGCGGCAACCGATAGCCGGGCATCAGGCGATAACCGCCGTGCCGACCGCGTTCGGCTTCGACCGGAATGCCGAGGTCTTGCAGCATCGTCACGTAGCGGCGGACGGTGCGCAAATCGACTTCGAGGCGCTCGGCGAGTTCCGGGCCGGTCATGCGGCCGTGCGCCTGAAGCAATTCGAGGACGACCAGGACGCGGGTCGTCGGGTGATACATGGGAGGACCCTTCCCCTGCGGCCGCGCGGTCGAATCTGGCGATTGCCGAACAATCCGGACCGAGACTGTCCGCTTTCGCCGCTACCATGATACCTGAAGGCGAACAAACGTTCCGGTCGCCTTTCGAGGTCCAGCG
>JAICJJ010000333.1 GCA_025928535.1 Thermomicrobiales bacterium | reverse complement strand
TCCTCGAAATGGCCCTGGTCTGAACAGTTACCGCGGACGTGGGTGCGCGTCAAGTTGTTGCGGCCAGGTCGCCGGTAGGGGCACGGCATGCCGTGCCCGGTGGTCCGCAGGACCACAATCCGGTCCACGAGACGCATGCTATCGGCCTGCGGCCGATCGGGAACGGCATGCCGTGCCCCTACCGAACCTCGCCCGCAAAACTTTGACGCGCACCTCGGAGACATTTCTCGGGTTTGCGCAAGGTCGCCTGGATCGGATCGGAATCCCCCAACCGACGGCTGATCGCGAGCGGATGTCGATCGCTGGTTCGCGAAGTCAGTCGCCCGCCAACCTGGCCAGAATTTCATCTGGCGTCGCGACAACCACCCCGAAAGCGTCGAAGATTTCCTGCCGCTTCGACAGCAAGTCCAGCGGTCGTAGGTCGCGACCAATTCCACCCCGGCCGTGCGCGCGGCCGCGATGATCGGCGCATCCTTGGCGACGACGACTCGCGCCGTCTCGAGAATCATCGCCTTGTCCGGCTGGCTCGTGGCGTGTGGCACGCTGTCGACCAATCGCAGGAAGGCTGCGTGTGCGCGCGGCGCGTTTGCGAGGAGATTGCGTTCGGTTTCCGCCAGCACGTAGTCGGAAAGCACGATCAACACTCGTCCGTGAATCGCAGCGAGAAACAGGTCGTGAGCGGACGCGGTCGGAGAATAGGCAGCGGCGAAAAACACGCTGCTGTCGATGAATATCCTAGGCGGTTCCGGAGTCGGCGTCCGCGCTGCCATATTGCTCTTCGAACAACTGGCCGCGAATCGCCCGACCACGCTCGATCATCTCCTCGAGCGAGAGTCCTTGCTCCTGCAGCGCGTTCCCGATGTCGGCCAGCGCTTTGGTCGCGACCACTTCCTGTGGGGTGATGAGTACGCCATCGGCGGTCGCGACGACGGCGACGAGGTCGTCCTTCTTGAGCCCGAGCCGCTTGCGAATCTCGGCGGGGAGGGTCACCTGACCCTTCTCCTGGACTCGTACATATTTTTTGCGTTCGGCGGACATGGCGGCAACCCCGGAAGTCATACTTTCCGATATTGTATCAGTCCGCAACTCCGGAAATTGCTGCCGCGCCTCGTCGAAGACGCGTCGAAGTTCTGCAGAGGACAGGAAAGCCGAGTGATTTCCGTGTCCGATCGGAATGTCGTGCACGGCGCCCCCCGGTGCTCGAAGACCGGCGGCTGGCCGACGCGACCGAGCATCTGGCGATGCGAGCAGCGCGGCGCGTAGTCCGTGCGACGACGACCTGGACGAAGATCGAGGCGCCAGTCGCCGCCTATCTGCTCGGCAACAGGGCTGGCAGTCTCGGCGGCACATGGTCGCGCAGATCGGCAACGACCCGAGCGATCGGGCGGACCGGAATCAGGTAGACCGGCAGTCCCTCTTCGACCTGGAGTTCCAGCAACCGCCTGACGACGACCTCGAACACGTCGTCGACATCCGGCACATCGACGATCGCGGTGACGTAGGTCCCGGCGGGATCTTCGCCCGGCGCAACGGCAAAGATGGCGTCCGGATACCGCGCCCGGATCAGGGCCTGAAGCTCGGTCACAGCCGAAGCGATTCGTGGATCGGCCAATGGCTCGGAATCCGGTTGGGGGGTCATGAGCGGTCACCTTCTCGATTCTGGATCGCCGCGACGAAGGCGCGAGCGCGGGCCAGGTTTCGGGACGCCTGGACGTCGCTGATCCGTTCAGTCGTGTAGTCGGCGGTCTGTCGCAACCGCTGGCCGCGGACAAGTGTTTCGCGCAACGTCGCAGGGTAGCGCTTTCGGCGATTGATCAACTGCCCAATGAATTGCGCCTGCACAAAATCGTGCCCCCAGTGTTCGGCTTGATCCGGTCGTCCGATGCCCGCATCCACCAATGCCGCAACCGCCGCCTGGAAGCACGCGTAGTAGGCGCGGTTCGCGCTGTTATTGTAGCGCCCGTTGACGTACTCGCTCACAGCGCCGGCCAGGCTTTCCTCTGCCTTCGCGAGAAAAACGTCGCGATATGGATCGGTCATGGGGCGGTGGTCTCCCTTGTCAGGAAAGTTGAGCCTGCGTGCCCTGGCCCAACGAGCACTCGCTTGTCGCAAGGTAGTGCAATGCCCACTGGCAGCCCGGCGAATCGATGGTGACGGCCGAGATGCCGTACCGACGATCAACCGCTACCGGTCCCGCCACAGCCCGCTCGCGGCCGACGATGGTCCCAGGGCTTCCTGATTCAGGGCTGGCGGTTGCGACGAAGGCGCGGCTGTCGCCGCGGGCGTGGCGTCGGGGAGTGCTGCGCGCGGCGCGCGTGACGGCGGCCGAGATTGGCGCGCGCCCGCTTGCCGCCGTGCCCTTTGCCGGTCGCCGGTCGCGAACCCTTCCGGCCCCGCTTGCCGTTTCGGGCGGCATGTTTCACATCCGGTATCACGAGGGAAAGCGGCGCGTCTTCGAGCGCGCGGCCGCTCTTGCCGCCGGCCTTGCGCAAGCGCGCCAGCCGCCCGGCCAGATTGGCGACGCTCGATTTATCCGCCCGTTTGATCAGGTTTTCGAGTTGGGCCGGATCGGCGGTCAGGTTGTAGAGTTCGCGCTCGCCCGAGTCGTATTCGATGTAGGCCGCATCGTTGGTCCGGAGACCGGCGAACGGCGGGACCGGTTCGCCGCCGCCGCTGTCGTCGCCCGTGCCGCCGAAACCTTCGAGCACGAGCGCCTGCCGCCACGACCTGGGCGCGCCGCCGCCGAAGAGCGGCGCGAGCGACCGCCCGTCGACGAACGACGGCGTCGCGGCGCCGGCAAGGTCGGCGATCGTCGGCGCGAAGTCGATGTTCGCCACCAGCGCGTCGCTGGTCGACCCGGCTTTCACGCCCGGACCCCGGATCGCCAGCGGCAGCCGGACCGATTCTTCGTATGGCGCATTCTTTCCGTGCGCCTGACGATGCTCGCCTTCGAACAGGCCGTTGTCCGACGTGAACATGACGTAGGTGTTGTCCAGCGCGCCCGCCTGATTCAGCGCGTCGAAGACGCCGCCGACCAGTTCGTCGACCGCTTCGAGCGAGCGCATCCGGTCGCGCGCGTGCTCGTCGACCTTGCCGATCTGGGAGCCGCTCATCAACGGCGTCGATTGCACCCATTTCGGCTTGTCGTGAACGTCTTTTTCGTTGAACGCCGGTCCGCGTGGGGCTTTGGCGTTGCCGAAATCGTGCTGGTGGCGCGGCGCGGGCGTGCTGGGAGAATGGGGCGCGTAGGTCGCCAGGTAGAGAAAGAATGGCCGAGGGTCCGCGCTGGCGATGAAATCGCGCGCCTTGCCGGCCAGCACGTCGGTCAGATAGTCGCTCGGGGAATGGTCGTAGGCGACGACCTGGCCGTTTTCGTTCAGGTGATAGCCATATTCGCTGTAGGCGTCGTGGTCGACCGCTGCCGCCCAGTAGTCCCAGCCGGGGGGAATGTAGGCGAGGTTCTGGCGGTCGGCGTAGCCGTTGAGATATTTGCCGAGGAGACCGGTCCGGTAGCCGCGCTGTTGCAACCAGGTCCCAATGGTCGATTGCTCATTGCCGCCGTCGCGAAAGGTGGCGAAGCCGGCGTCTTCGCCGGTGTTCCCGAGGACGCCATGATTATGGGCGTATTGGCCGCGCAAGATCGACGCGCGCGACGGGCAGCAAAGCGGCGTGGTCGCGAAACAGCGCGAAAACGACACGCCGGCGTCGACCACCTGCCGCCCGACCTGCGGCATGCCGCCCAGATCGTCGGCGCGCATGTCGTCGGTCAGAATCAGGACGACATTCGGCTGCCGCGCCGCCGCCATCCCATCCGACGCCAGCCGGACGAACGGCGCCGCCGCCAGCGAGCGCGAGGCGAGCGACAGCAGCGACCGTCTCGTCCATCGACTGGGGTGCGTCATGCTCCTGGCTCCCGATCGCGGTTCCCGTCTGCGACGTCCAACCGCGACGCTTTGCGGGGCGTGATGGCAAAAGGTCGTTCGAACCCGACGCTGCGCGCTCCGATCAGGACGACGCCCGGACATCGACCGTGAACTGACCGAGCGTCGACGCGCCGTCCGCCGACAGGAGATAGCCATCATAGCGGCCGCTGTCTGGCGACGTGAAGCCGAGAATCGTCGTCGTCTTCGGCGCAATGTCGGCTTCATCGACCAGATGCGAGATGCGCACCGCGTACGCCGTATCGTCCCGATTGACGACGTGGAGCACGGTCGC
>JAICJJ010000105.1 GCA_025928535.1 Thermomicrobiales bacterium | reverse complement strand
TGGAGCATGTGGTGTTCCATTGCGGGGGCGATGACCAGCGGCGCGGGCGTTGCCAGCGCGACCGCGCCCAGATAGTCGTCGGCCAACCCGAGGGCGAGCCGGGCGATGGCGTCGGCGGTGGCCGGCGCGACGACCAGCAGGCTCGCCCCGGCGGCGAGCGAAACGTGTCCGGCGTCCGCTCCCAGCCAGGGAGCGAAGAGATCGACGCGGACCGGCCGGCGGGTCAATGCCTCGAAGGTGAGCGGCCGGATGAATTCCGCGCCGCCGGCGGTCAGAATGACATCGACGATCGCGTCGGCCTGGACCAGGCGGCTGGCGAGGTCGGCCGCCTTGTAGGCGGCGATGCCGCCAGCGACGCCGAGGACGATATTGGAACCCGCGAGGATCGTCATCCGACGCCGCTTCTCCTGAATCATGCGCGTCGCCCGCGCGCCCTTGTGCGGTCGCGCATCGCCCCCGGTCGGCGCCATTGACGCGGCCAGCGGCGCGGGTAGAGTTGGACTACGTTATAACCATCGCACAACGGATGATGGAGGACATGGATGACGGATGGCGCCGGCGGCGCTCGCGGCGAACCCATTTTGCGCGCGACGCACATCAACAAGCATTTCGGACCGGTGCGCGCGCTGCACGACGTGGCGATCGAGGTCTTTCCGGGCGAGGTCGTCGCCCTGATCGGCGACAACGGCGCCGGCAAATCGACGCTGGTCAACGTGCTGACCGGCGTGTTGCAGCCGGACGCCGGCGAGATCGAATTCGACGGCCGGCGGGTGTCGCTTTCCTCGCCGTCGGCGGCGCGGGCGCTCGGCATCGAAACGGTGTATCAGGACTTGGCGATCGCGCCGCATCTCGACGCGGTGGCCAACATCTTCCTCGGTCGGGAACGCCTCAAGAGCGGCGTCGCGGGTGGTCTCGGATTTCTCGACAACGGCAAGATGCGGGAAGAAACCGAGCAGCAGCTTGGGCGGCTGCGGGTGCGCATCCCGAATTTGACGCGGCGGCTGGTCACGCTCTCCGGCGGCCAGCGTCAAGGGGTGGCGGTGGCGCGGGCGGTGATGTGGGCGAGCAAGATCGTCTTCATGGACGAGCCGACCGCCGCGCTCGGGGTGGCGCAGACGGAACAGGTGCTCGATCTGATCAAGCGGGTTCGGGACACCGGGATTCCGGTCGTCTTCATCAGCCACAACATGCCGAACGTGTTCGAGGTCGCGGACCGGATCGTCGTCTTGCGGCTGGGCGAGGTCGCGGCCCATCTCGATCCGAAAACGGCGACGATCGACGACGCCGTGTCGGCCATGACCGGCTCGCTGCGGGGCATGGCGGCCGCCAGGAGTGAACAGGGTGGCTAAGGAACAAGCGGCGGCCATTCCCGCCCAAACCGAAGCGATTCCAGTCTGGCGGACGCGACTGGCGGGATCATTCACCCTGCTCATCCTGATCGTCATCATGGCGATCTTCACGATCTGGGAAGGGACGAAGTTTTTCAACCTCGTCAACTTCAACACGATCGCGATCGACAGTTCGCAATTGTTGCTGCTCGCGGTCGGCTCGACGTTCGTCATCATCACCGCCGGGATCGATCTGTCGGTCAGTTCGACCCTGGTCTTGTCAGCGGTGATCGCGGCGCAATTGATGGTTCAGTTGTCCGGCACGCCGGCGCAGGTGGCGGCGTACGAATTTCCGAATCAGAATGTCGCGATCCCGATCGGTCTGGCGGCGGGCGTGCTGACCGGGCTCGTCTGCGGCCTCATCAACGGCCTGCTGGTGACGCGATTGAAGATGCCGCCGTTCATCGTGACGCTCGGCACGCTCGGGGTCTTTCTCGGCATCGCGCAGTTGTTGACCGGCGGCACGACGGTGCCGAATGTGCCGCCGGCGGTGCAAACCGACATCGGCTTGCGGACAGTGATCGGCTTCACGATCGCCGGGCAGCAGATTCGGCTGACGCCGCCGCTGCTGATCGCGCTCGGGATTGCGTTCGTATGCGCGATCGCCCTGAACCGGACCCGCTTCGGCCGCTACACCTACGCGATCGGGTCGAATGTCGCGGCGGCGCGCCGGGTCGGCATCGACGTCGAACGCCATCTGATCAAGGTCTACGCGCTCTGCGGCCTGCTGGCCGGGGTCGCTGGGTCGTTCGACCTGCTGCGGTTCGGCACGGCGTCGGTCGGCTCGCATACCGACGACAACCTGGCGGCGATTTCGGCGGCGGTCATCGGCGGCACGAGCCTTTTCGGCGGCATCGGGACGATCGGCGGGACGGTCGTCGGCGCGCTGATTCCGGCGGTGCTGCGGAATGGGCTCGTGATCGGGCGAGTGCCGTCGTTCTGGCAAAACGTCGCCATCGGCATGGTGCTGATTCTCGCGGTCTACCTCGATCAGCGGCGGCGGGCGACCGAAGAGCGGATGTGATCGGCGCTCGTCGCGCATGGATCTTGCGATTTGGCAAACCCGTGCTACGCTCAACCGGCTTCGCGGGGGCGAAGTTGGCGACGCGCTGCTGATCGAAGGGAGCGACCATGGCCGAACGATGTTTGCGAACGAGCGCCATTTCGCGGCGGGGTCTCGTCAAGGCCGGCGCGGCTGCCGGCGTCGGGATCACCCTCTTCGGGGCGGCAGGTTTGCGCCGTTCCGGCATGGCGCTGCAAAAGTCGTATCGCATCGCGTTCATCCAGGGAGTGATCGGCGACAACTTCTACATCACGATGAACTGCGGCGCGCAGGCGAAGGCGCAGGAACTCGGGAACCTCACGGTCGAGACGCAAGGACCTGAAAAATTCGATCAGACGCTGCAGACGCCGATCCTGAACGCGGTGGTCCAGAGCAAGCCGGACGCGATCATGATCGCGCCGAACGACGCGCAGGGAATGATCGCGCCGATCAAGGCGGCGATCGACGCCGGCATCCCGGTGCTCTGCGTCGACACGACGATCAACAGCGACATCCAGCTCGCCAACATCGCGACCGACAACGAAGCCGGCGGCCGGCTGGCGGCGCAAGGTTTGGCCGCGGCGATCGGCAAGAAGGGGAAGGTCTTCGTCGTCAACGTCAAGCCGGGCATTTCGACGACGGACCTGCGCGGCAAGGGATTCGAAGAGGAAATCAAGAACTTTCCCGACATCCAGTATCTCGGCATGGAGTATTGCAACGACGACGCCAATGTCGCGGCGCAGATCACGAGCGCCCGGCTGCAATCCGACCCGGATTTGAGCGGAATCTTCGGCACGAACCTGTTCGCCGCCCAGGGCGCGGCGTCGGCGATCCGGCAGGCCGGAAAGACGGGCGCCGTCAAGATCGTCGGCTTCGACGCTGGGCCGACGCAGGTGCAGGACCTGAAGAGCGGCGCGGCTGACCTGCTGATCGCCCAGCATCCGGGCGACATCGGCGAGTCGGCCGTCCAATTGCTGCACGATTACCTGGCGAACGGGACCAAGCCGGAAAACAAGAATCTGGTCACCGGCGCGACGATCGTGACGCGCGACAACATCAACGATCCGGATGTCGCGCGGTACCTCTACGTCGCCGATTGCGCGAACTACAAGTTGTCGAACGCGACGCCGATCCCAGCGGTGGCGGGCGCGACGCCGACGGCGTAATCGAGACGAGTTCAAGATGCCGCGTCGGGACGGACACACGGGTCCGTCCCGACGGGTTTCGCGTTGCCCTTGACATGGGCCCGTAAAGCGGGTACACTACACGTTCCAGTCGCCAACTGTCGGGGTTGGCGACGCGCGATTGGGCAAGCACGAGCTGGACAAATTTAGTGCGGGCCAGCTTGGTTCAGATACAACGGTTGTGGGAGGGGAGCAGGCTGCCCTCCCGCCTCGGCGTTTCCAAACGGACACAAGAGTGGTGCTAGGGACGTTCCGGCGAGGCCGGCGCACGTCCGATGACGACCTTGCGCGGCAGGCGTGAGCCGCGGCGCGCGGGCGAAATCGGGCTGAATCGGCGCGGGGATCGAGAGGAGTAATGGCAGGTGGTCATCGCGACAACGCGAACGTGGGGAATCGACGAGGCAGACGAAGCGCGGCAGCGAAAGGTCATTTCGAACAGCGGCATCGATCGACGGTCGTTCTCCCGCATTCCCACGGTTTGGGAAATGCCGAATCTGGTACAGGTTCAACTGGAATCGTTCAAATGGTTCATGGAGGAGGGACTGCAGGAACTCCTCGATGAGATTTCTCCGATCACCGATCATCACAAGAAAATGGAATTGACGTTCCTTTGGTACCGGTTCGACGAACCGTGGACCCGGATGCCAAAGGGTGAAGAGCAGGAACGCGCCAAACTCGATCCGCGGATCGTCGAGGCGTATTGTCGCGAACGGGACATCACCTACGCGGCGCCGCTGCGGATCGGCGCCCGGCTCGTCATGCGCGAGACGGGCGAGATCAAGGAAACCGGCCCGGACGGCATCTTCCTCGGCGACTTTCCGATGATGACGACCGACGGCACGTTCATCATCAACGGCGCCGAGCGAGTGGTCGTTTCCCAACTGGTGCGCTCGCCGGGCGTCTACTTCGAGCGGGCGTCGGATCCGTCGACCGGCAAGTTGCTGGCGACGGCGAAATTGATTCCGAACCGGGGCGCCTGGCTCGAATTCGAGACGTCGAACCGCGACGTGCTGTCGGTCAAGGTCGACCGCAAGCGCAAGATGCCGGCGACGATCCTCTTGCGGGCGATCGGCATCGAGTCGGACGAAGCGCTGATCGAGCGGTTCGCCGATGTCGACACGAACCCGGAGCGGCAATTCATTCGGACAACGCTCGACAAGGAGCCGACCAAGACGCGCGAAGAAGCGTTGATCGAGCTCTATCGCCGGCTGCGGCCGGGCGATCCGCCGACGCGCGACAACGCGACGTCGCTGCTCGAGAATCTCTTCTTCAACGACCGGCGCTACGACCTGGCGCGGGTCGGACGCTACAAATTGAATGAGCGGCTGCACCGCGGCCTCAGTTACGAAGCGCGGACCGACAGCCGGATTCTGACCCAGGACGATCTGGTCGAGATCATCAAGGAGATGATCCGCCTGTCGAACGGCTTGAGCGAGCCGGACGACATCGATCACCTGGGCAACCGGCGCGTGCGGGCCGTCGGCGAACTGATCCAGATGCACGTGCGGACCGGCTTCCAGCGGCTGGAGCGGGGCATCCGTGAGCGGATGACGATCCAGGATCCGGAAACGGTGACGCCGCAAGGGCTGATCAGCACGACGCGGCCGGTGATGGCGGCGGTGCGGGAGTTCTTCGGCGGCTCGCAATTGTCGCAGTTCATGGACCAGACGAACCCGCTGTCGGAGTTGACGCACAAGCGGCGGTTGTCGGCGCTCGGACCGGGCGGCCTCAGCCGCGAGCGGGCGGGCTTCGACGTCCGCGACGTTCACCCGTCGCACTACGGGCGGATTTGCCCGATCGAAACGCCGGAAGGGCCGAACATCGGCTTGATCGGCTCGCTGGCGACGTACGGCCGGATCAACCAGTACGGGTTCATCGAAACGCCGTACCGGCGCGTCTTGTCGGAACTGAACGTCGAACGACCGGAAGCGCCGCTCGTCGGTCAGATCTTGCGCGACGACGTGGTCCACGTCGAAACGGGCGAGGCGATCGCCAAGGCCGGCACGGAAATCGACGACAAACTGGCCGCGGCGATCCAGGCATCGGGCGTGAAATACGTCCGGATCAAGCCGGTCGCGTCCGACGCGATTCGCTATCTGTCGGCCGATCTCGAAGACGAGGTGATGATCGCCCAGGCGAACACGCCGCTCGACGAGCACAACCGGATCATCCCGGAACAGGTGACGGTGCGCGTCAGCGGCGGCCATCGCTTCCCGGTCGTGCCGGTCGAGCAGGTCGCCTACATGGACGTGTCGCCGAAGCAGGTCGTGTCGGTGGCGACGTCGTTGATTCCGTTCCTGGAGCATGACGACGCGAACCGGGCGCTGATGGGCGCCAACATGCAGAAGCAGGCGGTGCCGTTGCTGCAGCCGGCATCGCCGGTGATCGGCACCGGGGTGGAATATCAGGCGGCGCGCGATTCGGGTCAGGTGCTTGTCTCGCGCCACAGCGGCGAAGTGACGGCGGTCAGCGGCCGACAGATCACGCTGCGCGACGACGAGGGCGCGGAGCACGTCTACAACTTGCAAAAGTTCATTCGCTCCAACCAGGACACCTGCATCAATCAGCGGCCGAGCGTGCGGCTGGGGCAGCGGGTCGACGAGGGCGACATCATCGCCGATTCGTCATCGACCGAAAACGGCGAACTGGCTCTCGGGCAAAACGTGCTGGTCGCCTTCATGCCGTGGGAAGGCGGAAACTTCGAAGACGCGATTTTGCTCAGCGAGCGGCTGGTGCGCGACGACGTCTTCACCTCGATCCACATCGAGAAATACGAGACGGAAGCCCGCGACACGAAACTTGGGCCGGAAGAGATCACCCGCGACATCCCGAACGTCGGCGAGGAAAGCCTCGCCAATCTCGATGAAAACGGAATCATCCGGATCGGGGCCGAAGTGCGGCCGAACGACATTCTGGTCGGCAAGGTCACGCCGCGGGGCGAGACGGAGTTGAGCGCCGAAGAACGGTTGCTGCGGGCGATCTTCGGTGAAAAGGCGCGCGAGGTGAAAGACACTTCGCTGCGCGTGCCGCACGGCGTTCACGGCAAGATCATCGACGTCAAGCGGTTCCGTCGGGACGACAATTCGGATCACGAATTGCCGGCAGGCGTCAACGAGATGGTGCGCGTCAGCATCGCCCAGAAGCGGAAGATTTCCGAGGGCGACAAGATGGCGGGCCGCCACGGCAACAAGGGCGTGATTTCGCGGATCTTGCCAATTGAAGACATGCCGTATCTGCCGGATGGGACGCCGGTCGACATCATTCTTAACCCGATCGGCGTGCCGTCGCGGATGAACCTCGGCCAGGTGCTCGAAACGCATCTCGGCTGGGCGGCGAGCCGCCTCGATTTCAAGGTGGCGACGCCGGTCTTCGACGGGGCGAAAGAAGACGAGATTCGCCGGTTGCTGGTCGAAGCCGGCTTGCCGGAAGACGGCAAGGTCGATCTGTACGACGGGCGGACGGGCGAGAAATTCGACCGGCCGGTGACGGTCGGCATCATCTACATGTTGAAACTGGCCCACCTCGTCGAAGACAAGATTCACGCCCGGTCGACCGGTCCGTACTCGCTGGTGACCCAGCAGCCGCTCGGCGGCAAGGCGCAGTTCGGCGGCCAGCGGTTCGGCGAGATGGAGGTGTGGGCGCTGTACGCCTATGGCGCCGCCTACACGTTGCAGGAAATGCTGACGGTCAAGTCGGACGACACCGTCGGCCGCGTCAAGACGTATGAAGCGATCGTCAAGGGCGACGAGATCACCGGCGCCGGAGTGCCGGAATCGTTCAAGGTGCTCGTCAAGGAACTCCGCTCGCTCGGTCTTTCGATCGACGTGATCAACGAAGACGAGCAAACGGTGGAGTTCACGGAAGACACATCACGCGATCTGCTGTCGAATCTCGATCGCATCAATTTGAGCGGATTCGAACGCACGGTCGATTGACACCATGTTCGCGCGCGGGCTGGCAGCGACGCCTGTCCGCGCGGCGAATCGAACCGCGTCGCTCACTGGCCGGGGCGGCCTTGCGTCGCCCGGCCCAATCGGAGGAACAATGTCGAGCACCAATACCGACCTTTCGGCGCTTTCGGTCGCGAAGGCGCCCGCGCGACCGCTCGGGATGTTCGGCGACACGCGGGGCGGCCGGCCCGACGGCTATTCGCGGTCGGATCGGGATCGCAGCCGCGTTCTCGACGTCAACAATTTCGACGCGATCCGCATCAGTCTGGCGTCGCCCGAGTCGATCCGGAAGTGGTCGTACGGCGAGGTGACCAAGCCGGAAACGATCAACTACCGAACGCTGAAGCCGGAGCACG
>JAICJJ010000418.1 GCA_025928535.1 Thermomicrobiales bacterium | reverse complement strand
GGCGAAACCGGAGATCATCGAAGCGATCCCCCATTTCCGGCACGTTCACACCTTCAGCGGCCATGCCGGCGCCGCCGCCGCGGGGAACGCGACGATCGGCATCGTCGAGCGGGAAGGGCTGATCGAGCAATCGCGCGCGAACGGCGAATACTTCCTGGACAGCCTGCGGCAGGCGGTCGGCAAGCATCCGATCGTCGGCGACGTGCGCGGCGTCGGGATGTGGCACGCCATCGACTTCACCGCCGACCGAGCGACGAAAGCGGCGTTCGCCGACGACACCGTCGCCGCGATCGTGCGCCGGATGTATCGGCACGGCGTCATCGCCAGCCCGATCGGCACGGCGCTCGAAATGGCGCCGCCGCTGATCGCGACGCGGGCCGATCTCGATGTCGCGGTCGAGGTCGCCGCCCGGTCGATCGACGAAATCGCCCGCGAGCGGCATCTGGTCTGAATCCGGCAGCGCCATCGCATCCCACCCGTCATGCTGAGCCGCAGCGAAGCATCTCGTTTTCAGGAGCAAAAAGTGACGAGATCCTTCGACTGCGCTCAGGATGACGGGAGGGGAAGGCGTCGATTCAAGGTCTTGCTCGATACAGTCCGCGTTCCCGGATGTAGCGTTCGACGGCCGCGGGAACCTGAAAGGCGATCGGTTCGCCGTCGCGCACCCGCCGCCGCAATTCGGACGACGAGATGCCGATGGCCGGCGGGCTGACGAAATGGAGCCGGCCGCGGCAATCGGGCAGGGCGTCGAGCGTCGTCGCCAGATCGACGCGCACGCCGGGACGGCGGGCAACGCCGATTTCCGCCAGGCGGCAAATCCGGTTCGGATCGTGCCAGGTTGGCAAGTCGCGGAGCGAGTCTTCGCCCATCAGGAAGAAGAAATCGTGGTCAGGGCGTTCCGCGCGGAGAAATTCGAGCAGGTCCGCCGTGTACGAGACGCCGCCTCGCTCGATGTCGATCGTGCTGACGGCAAAGCCCGGGACGCCGGCGGTCGCCAGACGGACCATCGCCAGACGATCGTCGTCGGATGAAATGATGCGGCCGGTCTTGTGTGGCGGCCGGCCAGCCGGCACGAACAGCACCTGGTCGAGCCGGAGCGCGAACAAGAATTCGGTCGCGATGATGAGATGCCCGAGGTGGGGCGGATCGAAGGTGCCGCCGAGGACGCCGATGCGGGGCCGCGGCATGGTCGCCGTCATGACTTCGCCAGCGTGATGACGGCGTCGGGAAAGCGTTCGTGCAGCAAGGCGACCAGCGGCGACGGATCGCTGCCGGGCCGGAGCGGCAGCGAGAGATCGAACGCGACGCCATCGGGAGACGCGGAGCGCAGCGTGATCTTGGGCGGGCCGGCGAGGATGTCACGCGCGGCAGCCCGCACGTCGGCCAGAACCGGCTCGATCGACGCGGGCGAGCCGGCGATCTTGTCGACGCTGATGGTCGTGACGACGTCGTCTCGACGGCCGCGGTTGGTCAACACCGCCGCGAAGACGGTGGCGTTGGGCACGAGCACATGGTCGCCGGCATCGGTGAGGAGTTCGGTCGTCCGGAATTCGATGCCTTGCACCCAGCCCTCGGCGTCGCCGACTCTGATCCGGTCGCCGATCGCGAACGGCCGTTCGATCAGGAGATAGACGCCGGTGACGAAGTTGCGGAGGATGTCTTGCAGCGCCAGCGTCAGGACGACGGCGCCGGCGCTGAAGGCGGCGACGAACGCCGTCCAGTTGCCGCCAAGCAGCGAGACGATGAGGACGCCGGCGACGACGTAGATTGCCACGGTCGTGGCGGTGCGAGCCATCGCGACGACATGGGCGTCGAGCCGCGAACTGACGAACATGCGCGACAGACGGGTGCGCACGAAGCGGGCGAGCGCGACCGCGGCGAACGCGATGACGAGCGCCGGAATCGCTTCGACCGCGAAGCGGACAAAGTCGCGATACGCGTCGGAAAGCGCCGACTGCGTTTCAGACCAGATGCCAGCGATCTCCAGGATCGGCAAGCCGGGCGACTGGAACACGCTAATCGAGCGCCGACCGCGCCGCGCTCATTGTTGAAGGATGTGTCGTTGGAGCCGCACCGTTTCGGCTGACCGGCATGCGATTCCTTCCATCGCTGTCGTTGGCGACGTGACGCGATCAGCAGGAGTCTGTCGCGGTTGCATACGACGGAACCGTCACGAAGGTGCGGTTCAACATTTTGCATCGCGTCGGTTGGCGCCGCCGCACCCCCGTCATGCTGAGCTTGTCGAAGCATCTCGTGCTTTGGGGCAACCAACGCCGAGGTCCTTCGCGGCGGCTCATGACGACCATGGGGCCGCCCGCCCCCGTCCCGCGCACAACGTTGACGCGCGTTCCCCGACACGATTCTAGCAAGAGGGTCGCGCGCCTGAGTGGCGGCGGATGTGCCGTAACACCCGCTCGCCCCAGTCGCGCGTGGTAGAGTGCCGGACGGATCGATTCGGCGAATGCGGCATTCCGGGAGCGCGACGTTGTTCGACTACCACGTCCACACCACGTTTTCGTATGACTGCAATCTGCCGCTGGCGGAATCGTGTCCGGCGGCGATCACGGCGGGCGTCACCGAAATCGCGTTCACCGACCATGTCGAACACGAGCCGGGCGACGAAGGCTTCGGCTACTACAAGGCCGAGGATTATTTTCGGGCGATCGACGAGGCGCGAGCGCAATGGGGCGACCGCCTGACGATCTTGCGCGGGGCCGAAGTCGATTTCAACGAGCGAACGGCCGACGACGTGCGCCGCTTCATGGAGCGCTATGGCGCCGAATACGACTTCGTGATCGGCTCGGTCCATTACGGCGACGATCGCCAGATCATCTTTCCGGACTACTTTGCCGATCGATCGCTCGACGAGGTGTTCGCCCCCTATTTCGAGCGCATCCGGCTCGCGGTCGAAAGCGGCCTGTTCGACACGATCGGGCATCTCGATCTGCCGAAACGCTATGCCCCGCAATCGCATCGCCACTACGACCCGTTGCGGTATCGCGCGTTGTTGGAGCCGGTGTTTCACGCCATGATCGCGCGGGGCGTCGCGTTCGAGATCAACACGTCCGGCCTGCGTCAGACGCCGAAGACGAGCATGCCGGGTCCGGCGATCGTCCGCTGGTACGCCGACGCCGGCGGCCGGCTGATCACGACCGGCACCGACTCGCACGCGGCGAAGACGATCGGCGCCGGATTGGAGACGACGCTGGCGATGTTGCCCCTGTGCGGCATCGACGCCGTCGCGTCGTTCCGGCGACGACGGCCGACGCGCGTGCCGATCGCCGATCTTGTTTCGGCGAGCGCCAGCGCGCGCTGAACGCGACAGGCATTCGCGCGTGGACGCGGGAGACGACCGCCGGCGCGGAGAGCGAATGCCGCCGCCGGGCGACGCGATCGGTTCGCCCGGCGGCCCATCATTCGGCGACGACGTGCGC
>JAICJJ010000036.1 GCA_025928535.1 Thermomicrobiales bacterium | reverse complement strand
GAGGAGAGCAACGGTGACGGGACAGCGCCCAGACGAGCGGCGAGCGCTCTGGATCTATCCGTGGGACATCCTCGACGCGGGCATCGACGCGACGGTGCGGCGCGCGGGGCATGAATGGCGGCTTTCGGCCCTCAGCCTCACCTCGTCCTACCACAGCGCCAAATTCCTGCTGCCCCGGCGCTCGCGGGAGAAGGTCTTTCTCAGCGGGGGCTCGGCGGTCTATTTTCGGCCCGATCCAGCGCTCTACGCCGACACGCCGCTGAAGCCGGTCGTCACGCACCGGACCGACCTGCTCGACGTGCTTGATCGCACGAGCGAGGCGTGCCGGCGGCAAGGGCTCGGCCTGCGCGCCTGGACGATCGCGTTGCACAATTCGCGGCTTGGCGAGACGCATCCCGACGCGGCGGAGGTCAACGCATTCGGCGACCGCTATCCGTGGGCGCTTTGCCCGGCCAATCCCGATGTGCGGCGTTACGCGGCGGGACTGGTCCGCGACGTGGCGACCAATCACGATGTCGATGGAATCGATCTCGAATCGATCGGCTATCACGGGCTCTATCACGGCCATCATCACGAATTGATCGGGATCGAGTTCGGGCCGATCGACGAATTCCTGATGGGACTCTGTTTTTGCCGCCATTGCATCGAGCGCGCCGGTCAGGCGGGGATCGACGCCGAGCGCCTGCGAGGGCAGATCGCGGCGACGTTGCAGCGGCGATTCGCCGACGAAGCGTTCGTGCCGGCGCTGCCGATGGACGATCCGAAAGACGTCTTGTCGTTGCTGACGGCGTGGGACGATCTGGCGGCCTACGTCCGGATGTGGATGCGGACGGTCGCGTCGCTCGTCGAAGAGTTGAAGACGACCGCGCTGGCCGGCGCGCGAACGCAACTTGCCCTGACGGCGTCGACCTTTCAGCGCGGCGCCGCCAACGCCTGGTTGGAAGGCATGGATCTGCGATTGCTGGCGCGCGCGGCGGATGAAATCATCGCGCTCGCCTATTCGTCCGATCCGGGTGATGTGGCGGGCGATGTCCGGTTTGCGCGGGAACTGATGGGCGGCGCGGGGCGGCTGGTGGTCGGCATGAGTCTGTTGCGGCAGGGCACGACGAGCGCGGTCAACTTGCGGGCGAAGGTCGAAGCGGCCCGGCGGCTCGGGGCGACCAAGTTTTCGTTCTACAACTTCGGCTTCGTCAGCGAAGAGCGCCTGAGTTGGCTCGCGGCCCTCTGACGGAGCGATGACGCGCGGCGGCAGTCCGAGCCGTACGATCGGCCAAACGCTGGAGCGGCTGCGGCGGGTCGGCCTCGGCGAGCGGATGCTCAAGACCGCGTTCGCCGCCGGCCTGGCCTACTGGCTCGGCCTGCAACTGCCGCACGCGCAGTCGCCTTTTCTCGCGCCGATCGCCGCCATTCTGGTAATGCAACTGACGATCGCCGATTCGGTGGTTTCGGCGCTGCAACGGTTTTTCGGCGTGCTGCTCGGGGCGCCCCTCGCGCTCGTCGTGGGGGCGGTCTTCGGCGTCAATCCGCTGACCATCGCCCTGGTGGTGCTCGTCGCGTTCGCGATCGGCGCGCGCCTGTCGTTCAACGCCCAGGGATTGCCGCAAATCGCGGTCACGGCGTTGCTCGTGATGCTGGTCGGCGCGCCGCACGTCGGCTATGCGTTGAACCGGATCGCCGAAACCGCGATCGGCGGCGCGGTCGGCCTCCTCGTCAATGCGTTGGTCGCGCCGCCGTCCTACCTGCCGCGGGCGGAAGCCAAAGTCTCGGCGTTTGCGGAGGCGCTGGCGAACGGGCTCGACCGACTCGCGAATGACATCGAACGCGGCCTGACGATCGAAGCCGCGGACGCGCGTCTGGAGGAATTTCGCGCCATCGCCGTCGAGGGAGACGTGGACACGGCGATCGCTCAGGCGGAAGCGAGTCTGCGCTACAACTATTTCCATCGCGGCGCGCAACCCGCGATCGAGCGCTGGGCCTCGTTCGGCCGGACGTTGAGCCACACCGAGCGCCAGGCGCGTTCGGTTGTCCGCTCGATTCGCGATCTTGTCGCGACCGTGCCCGAGTCGCCGGCCTGGCTGCGCCAGGGCGAGCACGGCGGCGCCTGTTCGGCGGCGCTGCGGGCGAATGCCGCGGTGATTCGGGCGGCGGTCGCGATCGTCGGCAATCCGGACAATTCGGCGGCCGTGTCGAGATTTCACGAATCAGTTGCGACGGCGCGATCACGACAAGCCAATCTGGCCGGAATTGGCGTGACGCAGCCGAACGAGGCGTCACAAATGTCGTGGTTGGCGCTGGGAGCTGTGGTCGCCGGCCTCGACCGGATGACGGAGGACCTCGCGGCATGCGTAACATCGGTTGGTGTGACGTCGAGCGCGACGATCGGACGACCGAACGCCCCGTCGAAGAAGCAATCGGCCGGTGACGAGCGGAACCGAGACCGACGGGCGCCATGAATCTCGTGTCGACTGACTCGTTCGATGTCGCGATCGTGGGCGGCGGGATCGCCGGCGCGAGTTTGGGCGCGCGGCTGGCGGTGGCCGGGCTCGCCGTGGCGATCGTCGAACGCGAAGCGCGCTTTCGGGACCGGATTCGGGGCGAGGCGCTCCACCCCTGGGGCGCCGCCGAAGCCGAACGATTGGACCTGACGCCATGCCTCGAAGCCGCGGGTCGTCCGCTGCCGATCTGGCAGCGTTACGCCGACGGCATGCCGCTCGACCCCTACCGTTGGGCGGACGACGTGCCCGGCGGCCACGTCGAGTGGGGCGTGTCACACCCGGCGTTGCAGGAAGCGCTGCTTCGGCGGGCGAGCGCGGCCGGCGCGACGCTCTTCCGCCCCGCCTCCGCGCTGGGCATCGAGCGGTCGGCGGATGGGTTCGCCTTGCGGATTCGCGATGGGAGCGGCGAGGCGCCGCTGCGCGCCAACCTGATCGTCGCGGCGGACGGGCGGCGGTCGGCGGCGCGGCGCTGGATTGGCGCCGAGACGACGGTCGATCCACCGCATCACGACATCGCCGGGGTGCTGCTGGACGGCGTCGATCTCGATCCCGATGCCGCCCATGTCGCCGAGTTTCCGGGAGGCATGGCGCTGATCGTGCCTCAGGCGCCTGATCGGGCTCGCGCCTATCTCGTGCTGGGTCATGCGCGGGCGAACGCGCTGCGAGGGGACGACATTGGCCAGGGCGTCGTCATGGCGCTCGCCGAGCGCCTGCCGATCGGCGCGCTTGCCACGGCCAGCGCGGTCGGACCGGCCGGCGTGTTTTCCTGTTCCGACATTTGGCCGAGCCGCGTCGCAGGCGATCGCGTCGTCCTGATCGGCGACGCGGCCGGGGCGAACGATCCGAGCCGCGGCCACGGGTTGTCGCTGGCGTTTCGAGACGCCCGCCTCCTCGGCGATCTGTTGCTTGCCGATGTCGATTGGCAAGGCGTGATCGACGAGTTCGCGCGCCAACGGCAAGGCTACTACGCGGTCTTGCGCGCCCATGCCGCCTGGCAGGCGGTGTTGACGATCGACGAGGGCGAGGAAGCGGACGCGATTCGGGCGCGGGTCGAGCGGGCGCACGCGGCAGACCCGACGGCCGGCGGCTTCGCCGGCATCTACGCATTCGGACCGGATGGACTCGACATCGGCGACGACGCCCGGCGGCATTTTTTCGGCGAGGACCTGCCGGAGGATCGAAGCGCGGTCAGAAGCGGGGCGGCATCGTCGGCCGCTGCTGGACCGGCTTCAGATCGATGAGCAGCCCTGCCCGCTTTTGGGCCGTTTTCCAGAACCAGGGCGCGGCAAGGGAAACGTAGATGCGCCCTTCCAGCCCGTCGATCAATCGCTGCGGAATGCCCGCGGAGCCGAATCGGGCTCCGGCGATGGCGCCTGCGATCGCGCCCATCGTGTCCGCCGCCGGGCCGGCGTTGACCGCGGCGAAGACGGCATCCTCGAACCGCTCGGCGACGATCGCGGCCGCCAGGCCGGCCGGAACCGATTCGACGGCGTCGATGCCGGCCCCGGTGACGGCGAAGATATCGTCGAGGGAGCGGCCAGCGCCGAGCAATTCATCCAACCGATTCAGCCGGTCGGCGATGGCGCCGGTCACGAACGCGGCTGTTTCCCGCGCCCATTCTTCCGGCGGCGAGCCGATGGCCGCGAGGCGAACGGCGAAACCGACGGCGGTGGCCGCCGAGATCGCGGCCGGGCTGCCGTGGGTCAGCCGAACGACCGTTTCGCAATCGCGTCGGAACGCGACGGGGTCGAAGGAGCCGATGCTGTGCAGCAACCCGACCGGCACGCCGCGGACGGCGACATCGCCGGTGGCCGGTCCATCTTCATCGAGCGGCGCCTGCAAGATATCGGTCGCTTCGGCCCGCTCCAGCGCGGTGAGCGTCGCCGGCTGCATCCAGCGCCGCGATTCGCCGCACGCGAGGTGAAACAGTCGAGGCGCGAGCAGGTCCGGGTCGATCGCGCCGCCGTTGACCGTCATCGATTCGACGATGCAGAGCGCGATTTCCGATTCGTCCGTGAATTCGCCGGCGGCGATTTCAACGCCATCACGGAATCGGCGAGGGAGATAGTCGGTCAGCGGCGTGTGGAGGGGCGTGGCGGCGGCTCCTGGTTGTTGCGCGATCGGCATGCCGAGCGCGTCGCCAATCGCGAGTCCGAGGAGCGAACCAAGAAAGGCGTCTTCGGTCGGTCGTCGTGACGTCATGTCGTTCTCCGAGAAATGCACGTTTGAGGTCCGGCGGTCGGCGGGTACGGTTCGACGTTTTGCGGCGCCGCCTCCGTCATGCTGAGCCCGTCGAAGCATCTCGTGCGCTCGATGAATGAGCGCCGAGATCCTTCGCTGCGGCTCAGGATGACCGCCGGACGGGGCGGCGCGATCGTTGACGCTCGCGCGCCGCGGCCATAGACTCGCGGCGGCCGGAGTACGGCATGCGGCGCCAGCCGGGGCAGCGCATTTGCACTGTACCCCATCGATGTTGCTCGCCGCCCGCGTTGGCGCGCTCCGCGAACTCGGACAACACGGGTGCAAGCGGTCGGGCGACTGCTCAACTTCGTCAGGGCGCAGTCGGGCATTGACGGCAATTGGGAGGACATTCTGGTGACGGTGCGGGTGGCGGCGGAGTGTGAGGTCGAGCAACTGCGAGACGCATTGCCGGCGGTGCGGGCGACCGGCTATTTCAACGCCGGCACCAATGGCCCATTGCCGCGCGTGGCGCAGGAATCGCTCGTCGAAGGGGCGACCGCGGAATTCGAATTCGGCCGGATCGTGCCCGGCGTCTATGAGCGCAATGGCATCCGCAACCGGCGGGTGGCCGCCCTGTTCGCCGACATCGTCGGCGCCGACGTCGACGAAATCGCCTTGACGCACAGCACGACCGAAGGGATCGGCTGCGTGCTGATGGGGCTGAGTTGGCAGCGCGGCGACGAGATCGTGACCACCAATCTGGAGCATCCCGGTTTGCTGGCGCCGCTGGCGCTCCTGGCGCGGCGCGCTGGCACGATCACGCGCTTTGCCGACCTCGGAAACGGCGGGGGCGATGTCGTCGGGCAAATCGCGGCGGCGATGACGCCGCGCACGCGCCTGATCGCGCTCTCCCATGTGCAGTGGTCGACCGGCGCGGTGATGCCGCTGGCCGATATCGCGGCGCTCGCGCGGGAACGGCATGTTTTCGTGCTGGTCGATGGCGCGCAGTCGAGCGGTCAGATTCCGATCGATCTGCACGCCCTCGGCGTCGATGCCTACGCCATGCCGGGGCAAAAGTGGTTGTGCGGCCCGGAAGGCACGGGCGCGTTCTACCTGCGGCGCGACCGGCTGGCCGATGTGGCGCCGACCTATCTTCGCTATGCCGAATGGCAGGAAAGCGGCTACCTCTTGCCGAAGCCGGGCGCGCAACGGTACGAAATCGGCGAGTTCAACAGCCCGGCGATGCTGGCGCTCGAAGCGGCGCTGTCGTGGCTGCGTGATGACGTGGGCCTCGAATGGGCCTACGCCCGCACCGGGGAACTCGGCGCTCGCTTCTGGGATGCCATATCCGCGATCGATGGCGTGCGGTTGCTGACGCCGCGGCATCGCATGGCGGGGCTCGTGAATTTCAACGTCGAGGGGATGGCGCCGCAAGACGTGGCGGCGGCGCTGTTCGAGCGGCAGATGACGATCCGCTACGTCGTGACCCACCCATGCCCGCCGTCGGCGCGGGCGTCGATCGCCTGGTGGAACACGGCCGAGGAGGTCGATCGTCTGGCAGACGCCGTCGCCGACCTCGCCGCCGGCAACGGTTCGCGCACGGAGTGACCAGCATGACCGAGGCAAGCGGGGAGCGATGGCCGAGCGGACACCGCAGCGCGCTCTGCATCTCGATCGACCTCGACGGCGCCTACGGCGAAGCGAACTACCGCGCGCCCGACGACATCTACTGGATTTCGCAGGCCGCCTACGATCCGACCGGAACCTCGCGCTTGCTTGGCTTGCTGTCCGACTCCGGCGTGCCGGCGACCTTTTGCTGGGTGGCTCGCGCCGCGGAAGATCGCCCCGACCTCGTCGCCGAGGCGGCCGCCGACGGGCATGAGATCGCGCTCCACACCTGGGACCACCGCTATTACACCCAATTGAGTCCGGACGAGCAGCGCGACGACATGCGGCGGACGATGGAAACGCTGACGCGCATTTCCGGCACGACGCCGGTCGGCCACAAATCGGCCGGCTGGCGCTATACGCCGGAGACGAATCGCATCGCGCAGGAACTCGGCCTCCTCTGGGTGATGGACGAGCCGGGCGGCGATCTGCCGTACATGGTGCGGCCCGACCCGGCGTTGCCGCCGCTGGTCCAGTTGCCGCCGTCGCGCTGGTTCGACGATTACACCTATTTTGTCGACCATGTCCTGACGGCCAGCCAGACGTTCGAGGCCTGGCGTGACGATCTCGATGTCTTGCGGGCGGAAGGCGGCTTGATGTGCCTGACCCTCCATCCGCTTGTCAGCGGTCGGCCGGGGCCGTCCCGGGCGATGGCCCGTCTGATCGACTACGCCATCGATCTTGGCGACGTCTGGATCGCGCGCGCCGACTGGATCGCCCGTTGGTGGGCGGAGCGCGTCGGGGAGGGAAGCGATGGCTGACCAGGAAGCGCCGCCGACGCTGCGCGAACGGCAAGCGCCGCTGAAGGCGCGCTACGAAGCCGATCCGGCGTCGGCCAGGCTGACGTTCACGGTCCGGACCGCGACGACCGGCGACGATCCGATGCGCAGCCGGATCGTGAGCGAACCGGCGGACGGCGCGTCGGGGTCGTGGGATGTGTCGGCGCATCCGATGGCCGGCGGCGCCGGCGAATTGCCCTGTTCGGGCGATGTCTTGCTTGCGTCGCTGGCGGCGTGTCAGGAAATCACGCTCCGGATGGTCGCGGCGGCGATGGGCATCGCCTTGCGCCGCGTCGAAGTGGTCGTCGAAGGCGATCTCGATTTTCGGGGAACGATGGGGATCGATCCCGAAACGCCGGTCGGCTTCGAACGGATTCGGACCGAGATCGCGATCGACGCCGACGCGCCGCCGGATCGCCTCGAACGGTTGATGCGGCGCGCGGAGCGGTACTGCGTCGTCGCCTCGACGTTGCGGCAATCGCCGGAGATGAGCGTGCGGTTCCGGGTCGCCGGGGCGGTTGATCGTTCGGATTGAATCAAGTGGCGCGTTCATATCGCGAGGGCGCCCGGTTGCGCGTCGTCGTGGGCGTCTTGTCAGGAGCCGGGCAGTCCGCGTATGGTCTCAGTGGAGCGTCGAACGGCGGATGCGCCTCCGCTCGCGCCCCAGTAGCTCAGGGGATAGAGCAGCCGCCTTCTAAGCGGCTGGCCGCAGGTTCGAATCCTGCCTGGGGCGCCCAGCCATCGCCGCCGAACGACGACTTTCCACGCCATCCTGTCCAACGACGATGATCGGATCGCCGCCGCATCGCGCGCGATCGTGCGGCCACGCTCGATGAGTCGCGCATGGACAAGCGCCTGGCCGCAATTGGCGGCGGCCGGTCTGCTGGCGGCGCTGCTCGCGGTTGGGGGCGCTCTTGCCAGCCTGCTGCCGAGCGGCGCTCCGCGTTGCCCGGCTGGCGGCGCTTGGGTCGTGCTCGATCCCGGCCACGGCGGCGACGATCCGGGAGCGGTCAATGCCGCGGCGGGGTTGGTCGAGCGCGACCTCGCGCTCGATATCGCCAATCGAGCCGCGACGTTGCTCCGGCAGGACGGGTACGGCGTCGCTCTGACCCGAACCGACGACCAGACCGGGATGGCGAACACGCCGCGCGGCCGGATCGCCAACGCCTGCCGCGCGCTGGCGTACGTCTCGGTGCATCTGAACAGTTTCGATCAACCCGACCCCGACTATGCGCGCACCCTCTGGGGCATCGCCGCCAAAGACCGCGCGTTCGCCGAAACGATGCAGGCGGCGCTGGTCGGACGACTGGCGCCCGGCACGGCGCTGGGAGATGGGGGGCTGGATCAACTCGAAAACGGCGGGTTGTTGACGGCCCGGATGCCGGCCATCCTGGTCGAGCCGGTCTTTCTCTCGAATCCCGACGAAGCGCGGCTGCTCGCCGAACCGAGCGGCGCGCGGCGGCAAGCGATCGCGCAGGCGATCGCCGACGGCGTCGATGCCTGGCTCCGAAGCGAAAGCGCGGTTCCCGCCCGTCCCGGATCGTCTGTTTCGCCGTTCGCCGCCGTACGGCCGACGGACCGGCTGATCGGTCCGGCGCGCGGCTCCGCTGGCCGCGCGATGGCCGCGGCGGTCGCCGTCGGGGCGGAGCGGCCGGATGATGTGCGCGCCTACATCGACGAGGTGTATCGGCTTGCGCCCGAGGTCGGGCTCGATCCGGCGGTGGTCGTCGCCCAGTCGGCGCTCGAAACGGACTGGTGGCGCTCCCCGGCCTGGGTCGAGCATCTCAACCCCGCTGGGATCGGCATCACCGGGCCGGACGCGAAGTCGCCCGACTGGCCAACCGGCTCCGACGCGGCGCGGGCGCAGATCGTCCATCTCTATCTCTATGCGGTCGGCTCGGTTCCCAAGGACGGCACGCTCGGGCGATTCGTCGCGCTCGACCCACGGTATGACGCGGCCCTGGACGCCGGCCGCGCCGGCAGCGCGCCAACCCTGGCCGCGCTCGCTGGCCGCTGGGCGGCCGATCCCGCCTACGCCGAAAGCATCGCGCGCGTCGCGCGTGAGATGTTCGGCGGCGGCTGAGCGTCCATGGGCGGCGGACGCGGGCGCCGCGGCCGCTATCAGAGATAGGGCGCGACGACGGCTTGCGTTTCTTTCGACGGCACGACCGGGATGAATTCGAAATCGCCCAGTTCGCGCCATTCGAGCACCCATTGCTGGAACAGGCGCGGATCGTCGCATTCCATCAACTGATAGCAGCGGCGAAAACTCGCTTCGATCCAACTGCCGACGTAGGTCAAGCCGTCCGGCAGGGTGCGCCCTTCGTCGCGCAAGCGGCGGTAGATCGGGCGCGGATCGCTGTCCTTGAACGTTTCGATGACCATGAAAAGCATGCCGGCGCCTCCTGCCGTGATTCCCGACCGAAGCCGCGTCCGGCGCGAGGCGCGGCTGGCGGCGACGTAGAATAGCGGGACGACAGGTCGAATGGAGCCTGCGCGGATGCTGCATCGACGAAGGAATGTTGGCCGGGCGTGATCGTCTTTCCCCTCGCCGCCGCCGTCATCGCGGCGGTCTGCGCCGTCATGATCGGGCGCGACGCGGCGCGCCGTCCCAAACCGGACAAGATCGCCTGGCTCATCGCGTTCGCGTTGTTCGCCGTGGCCGCCGGCTGTGAGGTGGTGGGCTCGGCTGCCGGATGGACGCCGCTCCTCGCGCGGGTCTACTACCTGGCGGGCGCGGTGCTGGTCGTCGGCTATCTCGCGCTGGGCGAGCTGTACCTGCTCGCGCCCGGCGCGACGCGCCGTTTCGGTCCGGGCGTCATGCTGCTCCTGACCGCGCTGGCCGTCACCATCGTGCTCGATGCGCCGATCGACGCCGCGCGGTTGTCGGCCGAGGGGTGGCGGGCACTGCAGCGCGGCCCGGCGCTCGTCGCGCTGGCGGCCGGCATCAATGGCCTCGGCACGGCGATCCTCGCCGGCGGGGTGGTCTGGTCCGCCGCGCGGTTCTGGCGGCTCGGCATCCAACGCCACCGTATGATCGGCTGCGTCCTGATCGCGATGGGAACGCTGGTGGTCGCGGCGGGCGGCACGCTGACGCGCTTCGGGCAACCGGAATATCTCTACATCGCGATGGCGCTCGGCGTCGCCATCATCTTCGCCGGCTATCTCGAAACCCGACGGCTCGATGTCGGGCGCGTGTCGGCGCCGTCCGCGCCGCGGTTTGCGCCCGGCGTCGCCGAGCGGGTCGGACCGACCGTCGTTCCGGCCGGGCCCGCCGCCAATGGGGCCATGTTCCGCGCGGCGCCGACCGCGCCGGCGGCAGTCCAGCCCGACCCGGCGGTCGACTTCATCGAAACGACGTTTCTGGCCTTGTCACCCGACGCCTGCGATCGATTGTGCGAAACCTGGAGCGTGCCCGCGGCCGATTCGTCGTTCGACCGATCGACGGCACGCTCCGTCTGGGGTTTGCGCTCGCGCCTGTCGATCGACGGACGGCGTCGGTTCGACGCGATGCCGCCATCGGTGCAAGCGCAACTCGCCGAACTCTACGACGACGTGTTGCTGCCGCCGCGATCACAGCGTCGCGCGCCGAAGCGGAGCCGCCTGCGCGGCGTCATCCGCCCGCGCTAGGTTGGGCGTCAACCGCGTCGAGACGCAGCGTCGCGTCCTCGATGCTGATTTCGCCTTTTTCGAGCGAGCGCAAGATCGCCAGCCGCTCGGCGTCGCGACCGGTGACCGGCGCTGGAGCGGATGGCGGCGCCGGCGGCTTAGGCGCCAGGCTGACAACATCTTCGGTGGACCGCTCCGAAATGCGTTCAGCCGCGGCCATGACTCGATCGCCAGCAGCCATGTCGCGGTCGTCGGCTGCCGCCATGCGGTCGCCAGCCGTCATCGAGCTCATCGGGCGCGCGGACGCCCGGGCCGCGAGATCGCCGCTCATCGTCCGGACGCGTATGATGGTCCCGTAGCCGTTGCCGCCGGCGTTGTCTCCGCCGCGAAGACGCGTCACGCCGGGGCCGATCCGGGCGTCGCCGCTCATCGTCGTCATCGCGACGCCGATCGCGCCGTTGTCGCCAACCGGCCGCAGCGCCAGATCGATGTCGCCGCTGGCGGTGTCGATGCGATGCTCGCCCGGAGCGAGCGCCACGTCGCGCAAGGCGAGATCGCCGCTGGCGGATCGAAACCGGAACCGTTCGAGGCG
>JAICJJ010000209.1 GCA_025928535.1 Thermomicrobiales bacterium | reverse complement strand
GGCAAGGGGGCGCTTGCCGCGATCGCCGACTGCCAGCCGGGCAGTCCGAGGGCGACCGCGCAACTGCCGGCCAGGAGCGCCCGTCGGCGCGAGAGGCGCGGCCACGGGGCGCCCGAGTCGATCGGGTGGATGCGTTCGTCGCTCATGCTCTCGCTCCGTCTCCCGGACGCGCGCTCGCCGACACGCCATAGCCGCCATCAGCGGTCGGCGTGCCGAACGCCGACGGCCGGCTGACTCACGTGAAGCACCCTAACACGGAGTCCTGACGCCCGCTCGCCGGGCTTGCCGCCATCGCCGTCCTGCCGCAGTATGCGGGCGAACATCCGGACGTTTCGCGGCGCGCGGCGTACGGTTCGCACGGAGGAATCGCCATGTTTCCGCTCCGAGGCCTGTCCCGCCGCGCCATGGTCCGCCTCGGCGGCGGAGGACTGGCCTCGGCGTTCGCGAGTGGACGCGTGGCGCCAACCGTGGCCCAGAGCGCGACGCCCGTCGCATCCCCGGCGGCGACCGCGCTCCCGGCTGCGATCACCCAGATCATCGCGCAGCCGAAGTATGCCTTCGCCCAATGGGGAATCCATGTCGCCGATCGGCAGACGGGCCAGCCGATCTACGATCTCCACAGCGATCAACGTTTTCTGGGGGCTTCCACAACCAAACTCTTCCCCGCAGCCGCTGCGCTCGCGGCATACGGGTCGGATTACCGGTTCGAAACGCCGATCTATCGAACCAGCGCGGTCGGGGCCGACGGGACGCTGGCGGGCAACCTGATCCTGGTCGCCAGCGGCGACCCGACCATGGGCGGGCGCACCACGCCGGACGGTCAGATCGCCTACACGCCGTTCGACCACATCTACGCCAACGTCTTTCCCACGCTGGCGACGTTGACCCCGGAAAACCCGCTGGCCGGGCTGGACGACCTCGCGCGGCAGGTCGCCGCGGCGGGCATCCGGCGCGTCGCGGGAGACGTGATCGTGGACGCCCGGCTCTTCCCGGCGATGGAGAAAGACGACTACATCCTGACGCCGATCTGGATCAACGACAATTTGATCGACCTCTCGCTGACCCCGGGCGCGGCCGGCGATCCTGCGACCATGAGCTGGCGGCCGCAGACTGCGGCGTATCGCGTTCAGTCCGATGTGCGAACTGTCGCCGCGAGCGAGGCGCTGAATCTGAGCGTGACCTCGCCGTCGCCGGGTGTCATCGCCGTGACGGGACAACTCCCGGTCAACGTGCCCTACGCGTTGCAGACCTTTCAGGTGGCGGACCCGCCGGCGTTCGCCCGCACGCTCCTGATCGAAGCGCTCGCCCGCGTCGGGGTCACGGTCGCGGCGTCGGCGGTCGGGCCGAATCCGGACGCCAAACTCCCGCCGCCCGGAAGTTATGCGGCGGCCGACCGGGTCGCGCTGCTCACGTCGCCGCCATTCGCGCAAAACATCAAGTTGATCCTCAAGGTGAGCATGAATCAGCATGCCGACCTCCTGATCTTCTTGCTGGCCCTCAAGCACGGCGAGCAAACGTTCGATGCCGGGCTCGCGCAGATTCCGCCATTCCTGCGAAGGCTGGGCCTCGATCCGGACCTGGTCTCGCTCAGCGACGGCCGCGGCAACGAGTACACCGACCTGTTCAGTCCGCGGACGGTGTCGCGGTTGCTGCAGGCGATGGCGACCCAATCCGACTTCCCGGCCTACTTCGACGCCTTGCCGATTCTCGGCGTCGACGGAAGCGAAATCGACACGGTCGGGCCGACAAGCCCAGTCCGCGGCAAGGCGTTCGCCAAGTCAGGAACGACCGTCGCGGGCGACGTGATGAATCAGCGGCCCTTGACGATGGTCCGAGCGTTGGCCGGCTACCTGACGGCCAGCAGCGGCCGCGAGTTGATCTTTGCGCTCTACGTCAGCGATGTGCCGCTGACCGATCCGCTCGACGTGCTCACCGTCATCAAGGCGCAAGGCTCGATCGCCGAGGTCATCTACCAGCAAAACTGAAGCGCCCTCGGAGCGGGCTTTGGCCGCCAGTCCCTATGCCGCGTCGTAGCGGCTGGCGAACGCTTCGAGGAGTTGCAGCGCCCGATCGGCAGTAGGCCCGGGCGCGTTGGCGAAGTAGTGCGGCTCGTTCGGAAACTCGTCCAATTCGAGGACGCCGCCCGCTTTGCGATAGGCGGCGGCGAATCGCTCCTGCATCGCCGGCGTCACGTTCTTGTCCGCCGTTCCCTGAATGATGATCGTCGGCGGCAGATCGACCGGCTCGCCGCGATCGAGGATCATCTGGGGATTGGCTTCCTGCATCGTCGCCGTCGTCCCGAAGTATTCGTCCTGGTCCTGGATCAGATCATCGCGATGGGTCTGTTGCGCGAACAGATACCGCGCGTAGGGGTCCATGATCGGCCAGGCGGCCAGGATATAGGCCAGGGTCGCATCGACGTTCGCGGCGTCCGACAGCGGCAAGGCCGCGTATCGCGGATCGTGCGGCCGCATCGCGCTCAGCATTACCAGATGGCCGCCGGCCGACGCGCCGAATCCGCCCAGCGCGGTTGGTCGCCCGTTGAAGTAAGTTGCGTGCGCCTTGAGCCAGCGCGTCGCGTAATTGACGTCGGCAACGGAGGCCGGATAGGGATAGCGCGGGGCGAGCCGGTAGTCGATGGCGACGACGACCATGCCGCCTGCGGCGAACGCCAATTCCATCGGCGCTTCGTAGGCGCGGTCGAGCAACACCCAGATGCCGCCGTGCACGGCGAGCAATGTCGGAAACGGGCCAGGACCCTGCGGCTGATAGACCCGGGCCAGCCATTGCTGCGCCCCGTCCTGCCGATAGACCACATCGCGAATCTGGACGGGATAGAGGCCGATCGGGGTGGCCGCCACCGGCGATCCCATGATCGGCGTCGCTTGCGCGGCCGTCATGATCGGCATCCGCGCTGCGCCGATTCCGGCGAGGGCGACGCCGGCGAGGCGGCGAACGAGGGCGCGGCGGGTCTGAGGAGCGAGACGAGCATCATCCATGGCGGGTCGACTCCCGGCGGAAACGCGCGTCGGGTGGGGAGCAGGACGACCGGATGGCCAACGGAGCAAACGTGCGCGGACATCCTAGATTATCGTCGCAATATGTCAATGAGCCGGCGAACGAGCCAAGCGTCGGATGTCGCATGCCGCCGATCTCGGCGATGCCGAGCGCGATCATTCGGAGTCAGGTCAACTCGCCTCGATGTTCCTGGTCGTCCGGCGGGCGATCAAATCGCCCTCGCTCACGCCGCGCCGAGGAAGTCGGGAACGATGACCGCTTCGCGGGCGCCGGAGCCGTCGCGTTCCACCCGGTAGGCGCGCGCCTCGGGGCGCGAACTGACGACGCGGACGAGTTCGGTCCCCTCGTAGTGGAGCGCCACGCCGTCGTCGGCGGCGTAGCCGGCGGCCAACGCGCCGCTGGCGACCAACCGCTGATAGACGGGGCGACGCGCCGCTTCGCCGTCGTAGTGCGGACAGGCGCTGCCGGGGAGGAAGCCGAGGCAGGCAAGCGGACTGAGGTCGTCGAGCGGATCGCCGGTGGTTCCGGGCACGGAATCGGTCACGCCCGATTGGAACCAGCAAATCATGCCGGCGCTCAGCCCGGCCAGCACCGCGCCGCCTTGCCACGCCTCGCGCAGCATCACGTCGAGCCCCCATTCCCGCCAGAGGGCGAGCAGGTTGCGGGTGTTGCCGCCCCCGACATAGAGCACGTCCTGAGCAAGGATGAACGCGCGGAGATCTTCGTGCGGCGGCGCGTAAAGCGAGCAGACCGACGGCTGGCACGGCAGGCGCTCGAACGCCGCGTTGAAGCGCGCGATGTAGTCGGCCGAGTCGCCGCTGGCGGTCGGGATGAAGCAGACGTGCGGCGACGCGGCGCGGGCCAGATCGAGCACGTACCGATCGAGGAGCGGATTGTCCGGCTCCATCGAAAAGCCGCCGCCGCCCATCGCCACGATCGGTCCGCCTGCCGCCGTCATCCGCCATCCTCCCGTCACGTCGAAGCCGCCGCCCACCGGACGCGACTTCCGACGACGTCGTCTCCAGTCGTGTCGAATGATGGATCATACGTCGGCGGCGTCAGCGGCGTGGGCCGTCGCGCCGGGGACGACGAGGAGCGGCCATGGCGGATGTGGCGCAAGTCGGTTTGACCGTGGCGGGAGCGGTCGCGGCGGCGCTGCTTGGGCTCTCGCTCGTGCGGCGGCTCGTGCCGGCGAAATCGCTCAAGCCGCATACCGACGTCGCGGCGGCGATCTATGCGGCGCTCGGCGTGGTCTACGGCGTCATCCTGGGGCAGGTCGTCGTCGCGGCCTGGACGACGTTTCAGGCGGCGCAAACGGCGACCACCGACGAGGCGTCGTCGTTGGTCAATCTGGTGCGGCTGGCGGAAGCGTTTACGCCGGCGCAGCAACGCCTGATCGAGCAGGACGTCTTCGCCTACGGGCAGGCGGTCGTCCAGGACGAGTGGCCTTTGATGGCGCGGCGGCTGGCGCCGAGCCCGCAGGCCGCCGCGGCGATGGCCGCGCTCTATCGGACCTATGCCGGGCTCGCGGGCGGCCCGACCGGAACGCTGGAGCCGTATGCCCAATCGCTGACCGAACTCGATGAAGTGGACGATGCGCGCGGTTCGCGCTTGCTGGCCAGCCAGGGCGGGTTGCCCGACCTGCTCTGGGCGGCGCTGCTGACAGTCGGGGCGGTGACGATCGGCTTCGCCTATCTCTTCGGCGTCGACAATCCGCTCGTGCAGCATTTGATGGTGGCGGCGCTTGCCGTCGTCATCGCCTTGCTGTTGGTGCTGGCCCAGGCGCTGAGCACCCCATTCCAGGCCCCGCTTCAAATCTCGCCCAATGATTACGAGCGGGTGTTGCAGCGCGCGAACTATTCGACGCCGGTCGCCTTCCCGATGCCGGCCGGCTGAGATCGACATCGCCGGGCGCGGCGTCGGCGGAAATCACTTCGTCGCTCGCGGCCGCTTCACAGCATTTCCTCAGAATTCGGTCCTAGCATCGCGTTATGGCGACCGCCCTGGTCGCCGCGAACGCGCGGGCCCACCGCGCCATCCCGACGGACGACCGACGGCCGCCTTCGTCCGCTCCGAGATTCCCCCTGGGCTTCCGCCCGTTCTCTTTTGGTCGTTCCGCACGAGGGTCCTGTCATGGTTCACCCCGCGATTCCCCCCGCCTGGCGGCGCGCCCGCCACGCGCTGCTCGGGCTGTTGCTGGTCGTCTTCCTCGCGGCGCCGAGCGCGCCCGCGCTAGCGATCGTCACCGTCAACGGCGGCTCGGCGTCGAACAACACCAGCCTCGGCGTTGCCGCGAATGGCGGCACGTCGATCGGCGACGCCAACGGCGGCAGCGGCAACGTCGCCTTCACCACCGCTTGCGGCAACTTCAACAACAACAACCGAAACAACAACTGCTGCAACAACAACAATAACAATTGTTGCAACAACAACAATAACTGCTGCAACAACAACAATCGGAATTGTTGCAACAATAACAACAACAACCGCGACAACAACTGCTGCAACAACAACCGCAACAACAACAACTGCTGAAGCAACGACTGACGAACGGACAAGACCCGGCGTCGTCTTTTAACAAGGAGCATCGAACATGCGCAGCGAACGCCTCGCGGACTTCGTCCGCACAGTGGGCAGCGTGGCGACGGCGGTCTGCCTGGTCGCGCTTTTCGCCTTTTTCTTCAATCCCGGTCGGTTCAATCAATTCCCGGCCTCGACCACCAGCGCCGGCAACGGCGGCGTCGCGACCGCGAGCGCCAATGGCGGCGCGGTTTCGGTCGGCGACG
>JAICJJ010000582.1 GCA_025928535.1 Thermomicrobiales bacterium | reverse complement strand
GCAATGAGTGAGGAAACGCAGGGAGCGGCGTCGGTGGCGGAGATCACTGCGGCGGCCAGCGACGAAGGCGAGAGCGGCGCGGCCGGCGATGGCGGCGAACTCGAGAAGGTGCGGAGCCTGGTGCTGCAAGCGCATCCGGATGTCGTGCCGGATCTGGTGCGGGGCGCGACCGTCGATGAGTTGATCGCCTCCGTCGAACCGGCGCGGGCGGCGTATCAGCGAGTGGCCGACCGCGTTCGCGCCGGCGCGCCCACAGGGAGCCAGGCGGCCGGCGGTGGCGAAGGGAGCGGAACGAACGGGGGCGCTGCCTCGGCGGCAACCAGTGCGAGCGGAGCGAATCCGCACGCGACGCCTCCTGCCGTGCCGGCCGGCGGGGCGGGGAATGTGATCGACCCGGCGAACATCCCGGCGAGCGAAAAGATTCGGCGGGGGCTCGAGGCGCAGCGCAAGCGGTGAGGACGAGTCGAGGAGTCGGGAAGTCGGGAAGTCGGGAAGTCGGGAAGTCGAGGAGTCGAGGAGCGGGCGCGGGGACGCCCGAGGGGGGGAGGATTGAGTCATGGCGATGACGAAGGCCGAAGCGGCCAAGTTGACGCAGGACATGATGCTACGGGGGGTGATCGAGACGATCGTGATGGAGTCGCGGCTGTTGCAGGTGCTGCCGTTCATGGAGGTGACCGGGACGGCGCTGACCTACAACCGCGAGGCGACGATGCCGGCGGCGAGCTTCTACGACGTGGGCGACACGTGGACGGAAGCGACGCCGACCTTCACCCAGGTGACGGCGCCGTTGCGGATCCTCGGCGGCGACGCCGACGTGGACAACTTCATCGAGCAAACCTACGCCGACCCGAACGACATCGAAGCGGAGACGATCGCGTCGCGCGCCAAGAGTGTCGCCCACAGGTACAGCGGGGCCTTTTTCACGGGCGACACGGCGGTGGACGCGAAGAGCTTCGACGGGTTGACGAAAGCGATTCCGGCGGGGCAGACGGCGAGCGCCGGAGCGAACGGCGGCCAGCTGACGCTCGACCTGATGGATCAGATGGTCGATCTGGTGAAGCCGGGCAAGCCGGACGCGTTGTTCATGAGCAAACGGACGCGCCGCAAGTTGAGCGCGCTGCGGCGGGCGGGCGGCAACCTGCTCGAAACGGACGTCGACCAGTTTGGGCAGCGGGCGCTCTATTACGACGGGATCCCGATCCTGGTCGACGATTTCATCCCCGACAACCAGGCGAAAGGCTCCAGCGGCAACATCTGCTCGTCGGTCTACGCCGTCAAATTCGGGATGCAGACCGGCGTGATGGGCATCGAAAACGGCGGCATCCAGATCGAGAACATCGGCGAACTCGAGACGAAAGATGCGACGCGGCATCGCATCAAGTGGTACGCGGCGCTGGCCGTCTTCAGCGAACTCGGCGTGAGCCGGCTCGAGGGGATCCTGCCGTAACGAGGGGGTCGGGGGTAGAGGGGAGCGGGTAGGCGATCTACCCCCTGCCCCCTTCCGTCTACCCCCTCGGAGCGGAGCGACACATGGTCGCGACGGCGCAGGCGGCGAGCGGGCCGCCGGAGCAGCGGGATCCGTTCGAGCGGGATCGGGCGCGGATCAACCGCTACAAAGAGCTGCGCGACTTCTACGCCGGCGCGCAGTGGCAAGGCCGCGCCCGACGGGGGCAGACGCGCCTGGTCGTCAACTATGCGCGCGCACTGGTCCGCAAGGTGGTCAGTTACGCGCTGCCCGATCCGGTGACCTTTTCCGTGCCGCCGCCGGAATTGCCGGCCGATCCGAGTCCGGGGGACGACACCCGCGAGGGGGCGGCGCCGGAAGGCGCCGATCTGGTTCGGGCACGGGAAGCGGCGGGGGCGGCGCAGACGAACCGGATCGAAACGCTGCTCGGCGAAGCGCTGGCCGAGCTCGACGCCGACCGGCTCGATTTCGCCCTGGCCGTCGATTCAGCGGTGCTCGGCGACGGCGCGATCAAAGTCACGTGGGACACGGCGGCGAAACGGCCGCGGCTGGCGGCGGTCGATCCGGCCACGCTGCTGGCGTGGTGGAG
>JAICJJ010000559.1 GCA_025928535.1 Thermomicrobiales bacterium | reverse complement strand
TCTCCTCGGCGGGTCGATCGCGGCCGGCGTCGCCACGTCGCTCAAGGCGCTGGCGGCCAACGCCGCCCAACTCTTCAACGTCGAACTCCGCCAGCCCGACGGCCCGATCGGCCGCAACACGGCCGACCAGTTGCGCATCGGTGTGGTGCTGGGACACCAGTTGATGCTCGAAGGGATGATTCGGCGGATTCACGCCGCGATCGGCGCGGAGGCGCCAGCGATCCTGACCGGCGGTCTTGCCACGCTCTTCGCCGGCCGCTCGCCGCTCTTCACCCATGTCGATCCCGACCTCACGCTCGATGGGCTGCGCCTGATCGACGAGCGATTGCGCCCGCGCTGATCGGGCTCGGTCGCCAGGAGACGCCGATCGTGACTGCCGAATCGACTTCGCCGGAACGCAACGCCGTCCAGTCGGACGGATTGACGATTCGACCGTTCGTCGCGGCCGATCGACCGGTGTTCGAGCGCATCGCGGGACGGCTCTATCCGGGTCCGGCCGCGGCCGCGCGCGACCCGGAAGCGTTTCGCGCTTATTTCGACCGACTGGCGCAAGGCGACATCCCAGCCGAAGGCGACCTTTTCACCGCCGCCGATGGCGCCGACCACCCGCTTGGATTCGTCGCAATCGGACCGGATCGCGATTATTTCACCGGACATCCCCGCGCCTACGTCCACTTGCTGGTCGTCGATGACGCAGCCGAAGGCCACGGCATTGGCCGGGCGTTGATGCACTACGCCGAGACATGGGCGCGCGAGCACGGCATGCGCGAAGTCGTCCTCGACGTCTTCGCCGGCAACCACCGCGCCATCGCGTTTTACGAACGCTGCGGTTACGCCGTCGATCATCACCGGATGGCGAAGCCGCTCTGACCCATTCAACCGACCTTCCCGGGGGGTGGGAGCGCGAACAGACCGCGCGCCGTTCTTGTGAGACGCGCCGCGCGCGTGGTACACCACGGCGGCGGCGCGTGGGCGCCGCACAACTGGAAGGATGACGATCACCGATGGGCGGGCGCGGCGTCGATTTCGTCCCGGCGACGGCAGAAACGGGCGCGCCGACGCTGAAACTGGCGATGCAGCGCTCGGGCCGCCTGACGCAAGACACCCTCGATCTGCTGCATGCGATCGGGCTTCAATTCGAAAGTTACGGTCAGCGGCTCTTTTCCCACTGCCGCAATTTCCCGCTGTCGATCCTCTACGGCCGGGACGACGACATTCCCGGATATGTCGCGCTCGGCACCGTCGATCTCGGCATCGTCGGCCGCAACCTCATCTACGAAGAAAACGCCGCCGTCGAAGAATTGCTCCCCCTCGGCTTCGGCTATTGCGCGCTCGTCGTCGCGGTGCTGCGCGACTCGCCGATCGCGGCGCCGACGGAATTGAGCAGCCGTCGTATCGCCACCTCGTATCCCAATTCGGCGCGCCGCTTTTTCGACGAGCTGGGCGGCGCGCCCGACATCATCGAACTCTCCGGCTCGGTCGAAGTGGCACCGTCGCTCGGGCTAGCCGACGGTGTCGTCGAATTGACCGCTACCGGCTCGACATTGCTCCTGAACGATCTGCGGTCGATCCACACGATTCTCGAATCGGAAGCCGTTCTCGTCGCCAACCCGGTCGCGTTGGCCGATCCGGGGCGGCGCGTCAACATCGACCGAATCCTGATGCGGATCGACGCGGTGCGCGCCGCCAAGCGCTACAAGTACCTGATGATGAACGCGCCCGAATCGGCGCTGCCGGCGATTCGCGCCGTCGTGCCCGGCCTGAAGGCGCCGACCGTCGTGCCGCTGGCCGATCCCGGTTGGGTCGCCGTCCACACCGCCGTCGAGGAAGAAGCGTTCTGGGAGTCGATCGAACGGCTGCGGGCCGCCGGCGCGACCGAAATCCTCGTCTCTTCGCTCGAAAAGTTGATGCTGTAGTCGCCGCTCCAGCGCGGTCGACCCTTCACGCGCCGAACGACCAGAACGCGGACGTCAGGCCCACGCTGCGCAAAACAGCTTCTGCTTCGTCCGCAGTCCGCCCACGGAATCCCGGCTGCAGGCGGTCGCCATACCACGCTTGCGCTAGCGTCCAGACCGTTTCGAGCGGCAGCGCCTCGCCCGGCGGCGCCCCACGTCCGCGGCTCCAGTCGGCGATGTCCTCTTCCGACCGGAAGAGCAGGATCGTCGCTCAGGTCTGGATCAGGTCGTCGTACCACCGCGCGGCGGGCAACGGAAAGTGGACGACGACCGACGGTCCGCGCAACGCGCCCTGTTCGATCGCGAAGGCGACAGCCTCGCCGCTGTCGGCGTAAGTCGCCTCGATTGCGGCGTC
>JAICJJ010000272.1 GCA_025928535.1 Thermomicrobiales bacterium | reverse complement strand
GTGATGGCCGAGGACGACGAGCCGCTCGCCGAGGCTTTGCTTCAGCGTCCAGATACGGGGATCGCGCTCGTCCGCCGGCATCCGCAGGTATTCCCGCGGAATCCGTTGCTGCCGCAGCGGCGAAACGCCGTAGCGGTGAAGCAGATCGTAGGCGCCGACGCCTTCTTCCGGCACGCACGAGGCCGCCGGCAGTTGTGGATCGATCAGCCACGTCGACGCGGGCTTTTTCGCCGGTTCGACGCGCGTCTCGTCCAGAAGATCGATGACCATTCCTCGCGTTCACTCCTCGGCCGCCGTGTGGTCCGGATGGACGCGGGCGCGGGGCCGACTGGCCGGGGAGCGACGCCGCGCCGCCCGGCGCGATGCATCGTTCCTCGCTGACACCGGCGAGAATACGGGGTTTTTGAGTAATTGTCAATATGACACTAAGTCCCGTTGGCCCTCACCCCCAACCCCTCTCCCATTGCGATGGGCGAGGGGAATCGTTCCCCTCTCCTGCCGCAGCGGGAGAGGGGGCAGGGGGTGAGGGGCTAACTACGATATGCTCGACGCAAGTCGGTCATGATCGATGTCGGCGTCGGGAGGACGAGATGAGCGTGGTCGCGTACGTCACCGTCGACGTTTTCACGTCGGTCCGCTTCGGCGGCAACCCGCTCGCGGTCATTCCGGACGCGCGCGGCCTGGACGACGCGACGATGCAGCGAATCGCGGTCGAGTTCAATTACTCCGAATCGACCTTCGTCCTGCCGCCGGAGGACCCGGCCAACACGGCGCGCGTCCGCATCTTCACGCCGACCGCCGAATTGCCGTTTGCCGGCCATCCGAACGTGGGGACAGCGTTCGTGCTGGCCGGCGAGGGAACGGCGTTCGGACGACCGGTCGGCGAGACGATGCGCTTCGAAGAGCGCGCGGGGCTGATCGAGATCGCCGTGCTGCGGGAAGCGGGGCAGGTGGTCGGCGCGCGAATCCAGGCTCCGAGACCATTGGTGGTAGGGCCGACGGTCGATGTCGGCGTCGTCGCGGCCTGCGCGTCGCTCGGCGTCGCGGATATCATCTCCGATGCGCACGCGCCGCAGATCGCCTCGGTCGGCCTGCCGTTCACGTTCGCCGAAGTCGCATCGCTCGACACGCTGGCGCGGGCGGTTCCCGACGTGGCGGCGTTCCGGGAGGCGAACCGGCGCTATCCTCATGCCGACGACGCCTTCTCGTTGCTCGTCTATGCGCCGATTTCGGCCGATCCCTGGCGCGTCCGGGCGCGAATGTTCGCGCCGCTGGGCAACATCTTCGAAGACCCCGCCACCGGCAGCGCCGCCGGGGCGCTCGGCGCCTTGCTGACGTCGCTGCGCTCGGAAACCGGCGGCGACTTCGCCTTGGCGATCGAGCAGGGAGTCGAGATGGGGCGACCGAGCCTGATCGAGGTGAACGCGCGCAAGACGGATGGCGCCGTCACGGTGGTGACGATCGCTGGCCGCTGCGTGCCAGTGATGCGGGGCGCCATCGAGACCGATAGCCGCCCGTGACCGATCGCCCGGACCGCACCCCCGTCATGCTGAGCGAAGTCGAAGCATCTCGTTCCCCGTAGCGACAGACGACGAGATCCTTCGACTTCGCTCAGGATGACCATGGAAGCGTTGCGTCGGCTCGCGCAAGAATTCGATGCGCACCCGGCATGCAGGGAAGGGGCCATCGCATGAACCGTCGGCAGTTGTTGCGCTATGGCGTTTTCGGCGTCGGCGCCGCCGCGCTCGGGCCGGGCCTCACGCTCGGTCGCCCACGCGCCGCCGCGCTCGACCAGATCGTCGAGGTCGCGATCCACCCGGCCATCGGCGTCGCCCGCGTCGGCAACAGCCCGGATGAATGGTTCCTCGGCCCGGAAGCGCCCGGTCCGCATCCGGTTCCGCCGGGCGGCTTCAAGGACGCCGCCGGCCGGATCAAGCGCCAGGCGGCGCGTTTCCGCCTCTATGGCCTCGATGCGAATGGCCGCGTGGTCGGCGAGGTGACCGCCGATGTCGCCGATATCCGCTGGACCGTCCACCTCGCGAACACGAAAGCGGCCTGGTACAACTTCGACGTCGCCCTCGACATCCCGAGCGCGAAAGGACTGCCGCCGGCGCCGCTGCAAGCCGCGCCGACGCCGACCCGCTCGACCCGTCGCAACGCCGCGATCATCGAGCGCGGCCCACTCCGCATCGATCCGGGACCGCGGTCGGTCGGCGGGGCGAACGCGAACGCCGACGGAGGAGACCCGGCCGCCGCCTTCGACAGCGGAACGTTTTTCGGCGCGCCGGTCCCGCTCGGCGAGTTGCGGACGGACGAGGCCGGGCGGTTGCTCGTCTTCGGCGGGGCGGGCCATTCCGCGCCGGCCGTGCCGGGGATGCTGGCGACCACGTTCGCCAACAACGATCTCTGGAGCGACGACACGAGCGACGGACCCGTCGATGCAGCGGTGCGGATCGGCGGGCGCGACATTCCGGTGACGGGCGCCTGGGTCGTCGTCGCGCCGCCGAACTACGCGCCGGGCGTCCAATCGGTCGTCACCATGTACGATGTCGTGTTCGAGGTCGCGACGTTGCTCGCGCCCGATCTGCGGCCGGACCGCCCGTCGTTCACACGGATGATCTACCCCCTCTTCTCCCGCCTCGTCCAGAACCAGTGGGTGAACGCCGGCTTCCTGCGCGATTTCGGCTGGGGCTCGCCGGGCGATTTCCTCGCGCCGGACGCGTTGCGGCAACTGGCCAACCCCGATCCCGCCAACCGCTTCTTGCGCCGCCAGGTGTTCGAGCGGTTCCGCAATCCGGCCTACACGAGCATGGAATACGACGACCTGCCCCCGTATTACGGCGACGATGTCGCGTTGCCGGCGGCGAACCCGCGGCAATGGATGGCGGTCTTGCCGATCCAGTACGCCTGGTTGCTGCAGTGGGCCGAGGGGAATTTCGACGCCGACTGGCCGGCCGACGGTCTCACATTTCCTGCCGGACTCGAGGCGTTGCCGCCCGACGAGCAACCGGCCGCGCTCGATCGCGCCGTGCTCGACGAATGTCTCGGCGGCCCGTTTCATCCCGGCTGCGAAATGACCTGGCCGATGCGTCAATCGCTCCTCTATGCGGCTCCGTTCCGGATTCGGCGGCGCACGGAGCCGGAGCCGGATTGGGGCATCGAGATGACGTCGGACATCGCGCTGGGCAAGGACGGCCCGCTCAGCGCCAGCGGACCGGGCGACATCACGCGCTGGATGGCCGTTCCCTGGCAAACCGACACCTCGAGTTGTCTGTCGCGCTACAAGCGGGACGTCGACGGCTACCTGCCCGCCTTCTGGCCGGCGCGCGTGCCCAACGACGTGCTCGCGCTCGACGGCTACCAGGCGGTCCTCGACGACGAGAAGAGCGTGGAGCAGCGGCAGCGCGCGTTCGACAATCGCGTCAAGTGGCTGCGCGATCTTCCCGGCTTCGGCGTCGCCAGCCGGGAGCGGATCAACGCCTTCCTCCGCCAATGGGCCGGCGCCGGCATCGTGACGCAAAAGCCGGGGCCGACCGACGGCGCGCCGTTTCCCGAGACATTCTGGGTCGAACTCGGCCATGCCCTGTTCGACGACACGTCGTTCTTTCCCAAGATCGATCTGCCGATCCGTCCGACGGCTGGCGACCTCGCCGGCCCAGCCGACGCGCCGCTCGCCACACCGGAGTCATGAGCCGAGCAAGCGAGTCGCGGGTCGTGGTGATCGGCGGCGATCCGGCCGGCGCCAGTTGCGGTTGGGCGCTGGTCCGCCGCGCCGTTTTGGGCGCGACGGCAAACGTCCGATCGTTGATCGTCGCTGCAACCGAGCCTACGGATACCAGCACGCGCCGACCGCGCCGGGCGGGCTGCCCGGATTGGCTTCGCATTGCATGCTCGCGTCGTAGCAGGGGTTTTGCGTGCCGGTCAGGCAAGGGCAGCCCTGCACGCCCAACGTAAAGCAGGAGCAACTGACGCACATCTGAACGTTCCCGTCCCAGCATTGGCCCCGGCCGCAGCCATCGATGAAGAGATGCGGGCTCAAAAATGACGGAGCGAACTGGTCGTCGTCTTGCCGCGCCGCCAGATCGGCCAGGCCCGCGCCGGTGTAGTGGGCCAGCAGTTGCACGTCGTAGGCGAGCGCGCCGGCCGCCTGATCGTAGCGAGGATTGCTCAACATGACGACCAGGATGTCTTCGCCTTCCGGCGTCTGGGCGACGAGCGCGGCGTTGGGCGGATCGGCCGGGGTGAAGCCGAGTTGCTCCAGGAAGGCTGCGGTGGGGATGAGGCCGACGCGACGGGCCGGCCGGTCGGAAAAATAGACCGTCTGACCGACGTCGCCTTCGAGGCTGAGGGTGAAATGGCCGGCCGCGCCCGGCATCGGCGTCAGCGTGCCGGCGCGAAACGTCTGGACGAACAGGTCGGAGCCGGTCGCCTGTTCCGCAGCGCCGGGCGTCGGGGTCGTCTGCGCGGCCACTTTGGACACCATCGGCGCGATGCCGGCGGCGGCGAGGAGGCCGGCGGTTCCGCGCTGGAGCGCCTGACGTCGCGGCTGCCGAGCCGCAAGCAATTGGGCGAGCGCGTCGATGCGGTGTATTGGCATGTGACGGACTCCTCTCCGGTCCAACGCAAAGCCCTGGCTGTGGTCAAAGCCAGCATACCCCCGCGATACGGGCGCGCCGCCATGACCAGGAGGTCTTGTTTCGCGACCTGCATTGCCGCGAAGAGGCCGCCACCTACCCCTTGACCGCCCCGAGCGTGAAGCCGGCGATAAAGCGGTCGAGGAAGATGTTGTAGAGGAGCGCGATCGGGATGGCGACAATGATCGCGGCGGCCATCAGCGATTGCCAGTAGTAGACGTCGCCCCGGATCAATTCGGTCGTGACCCCGACGCTGATCGTCTTTTGCGAGGAAGACGTC
>JAICJJ010000579.1 GCA_025928535.1 Thermomicrobiales bacterium | reverse complement strand
GAGATTGCTGGCCCCGACAAACTCGCACACGTAGCGGCTGACCGGGTGCTCGTAGATTTCCAGCGGAGAGCCGAGCTGCTCGATCTTCCCGGCGCGCATCACCGCGATGCGGTCCGCCACGCTCATCGCCTCGTCCTGGTCGTGCGTGACGTAGACGAACGTCGCGCCGACCTCCCGGTTGAGTTGCTTCAATTCCAGTTGCATCGCTTTCCGGAGTTTCAGATCGAGCGCGCCGAGCGGCTCGTCGAGCAGCAGCACCGCCGGCCGGTTGACGAGCGCCCGCGCCAGCGCCACCCGCTGCTGCTGACCGCCCGACAATTCGCTCGGCTTGCGGCCTTCGACCCTTGGCAGTCGCACCATTTCGAGCGCGGCGGCGATGCGCTGGCGCCGTTCCGCTTTCGGCGTCCGCTGCATCTCCAGCCCATAGGCGACATTCTGGCCGACCGTCAGGTGCGGAAAGAGGGCGTAATTCTGGAAGACGGTGTTGACCGGCCGCCGGTAGGGCGGGCGCGTGCCCATCGCCTCGCCGTCGATGTAGACCTCGCCGCCGGTCGGGAATTCGAAGCCGCCGATCATCCGCAGCGTCGTCGTCTTGCCGCAGCCGGACGGGCCGAGCAGCGTCAGGAATTCGCCCTGGTCGATCGTCAGCGAAATGCCGTCGACGGCGACCACCTCGCCGAACGCTTTCTGGACGTCGCGCAATTCGATGCTCGGCCGGCGCTCCCGGCTTCCTCCGTGGCTGGCGCGCGCGTCGCGCGGTCTGGCGATGGCGTTCGTCATGGTCCGATCGATCTCCCGCGCGGCGTCTCAGCGCGCCGTGGTCGTGCCTCGCGCCAGCCGGCTGGCGAGCAGGACGCCGACCAGCGACACCAGAATGATGACGGTTGCGACCGCGTTGATTTCGGGCGAGATGCCTTGTCGCAACCGGCCCCAGATCAGCAACGGCAACGTCTTTTCGCGGCCGGTCAGGAAAAAGGTGACGACGATTTCATCGAACGACAAGGTGAACGCCAGGATCGCGCCGGAAAAGATGGCGGGGCGCACCAGCGGAAAGGTGATGCGGCGAAACGTCGTCCACGGGCGCGCCCCGAGATCGGCCGACGCTTCGTCGAGTTGGCGCGGCAACTGCATCAGCCGGGCGACGACGTTGTTCAGCACCAGGGTCACGCAAAAGGTCGCGTGGCCGACGATGATCGTCCAGCGCGACAGCGGCCAGCCGAGTTGGCTGAACCATGCCAGCAGCGCCACGCCGGTGACGATGCCGGGCAACGTGATCGGCAGCACGATCAGGAAGCGGAGCGCCGGCTTGCCCGGAAAATCGTAGCGATCGACCGCGAAGGCGGTCAGCGTGCCGAGCAGCACGGCGATGGCGGCGGCGACCAACCCGACGAAGAGCGACAATCGGACCGCGTCCCAGATGTCGCTGTCCTGGAAGAGTTGCCCGTACCAGTCGAACGTGTAGCCCTTGATCGGCCAGGCGTTGACCTTGGTCGCGCTGAACGAATAGAGAACGACGACGACCAGCGGCAGATAGAGAAAGAGAAAGACCAGCGCGGCCCAGAGTTTCAGGCCAAGATCGCGCCGGACCGCCGAAGATCGCCGCATGGGCGCGGCGGCAAGGTCGGTCGCCGGCTTGGCTGTGGTCGCGGCGGTCGTCGCGCTCATCGTGCGGACCGTCCCAATGCGCCGAAATGGTTGGCGATCAGCAGGAAGATCGAGATGATCGCCAGCACCGGCAAGATGAGCGCCGCTCCCAACGGCCAGTTGTTGGCCATCCCGAATTGATCGGCGACGATGCCGCCGATCAATTCCGTGCCGGGACTGCCGCCGATCAGGCTCGGCGTGATGTAGTCCCCCATCGTCAGGCTGAAGACGGTCAGCGCCCCGGCCAGCAAGCCGGGCAGGCTCAACGGAAAGACCACCCGCCAGAAACTGCGCCAGCCGTTCGAGCCGAGATCGGCCGCCGCTTCGAGCAGGGCATTCGGCAACCGGTCGAGGACGGTGAAGAGCGGCAAGATCATGAATGGCAGCCAGACATGGCAAAAGGTGATGTATTCCCCGGTCTTGGAATAGAGAAACGCCGAGACCGGCTCGTGTATCACGCCGGT
>JAICJJ010000330.1 GCA_025928535.1 Thermomicrobiales bacterium | reverse complement strand
TAGCCACAGCCGGGAGCGATCCGGCTGGCGACCTGCGAGTTGTCGTAGTGGACCTGATCGCGGACCCACGGTTCGACGCAAACCGCGTCGCCGTCGTAGGCGTCGCGCCAGACATAGCCGCTCAGGCAATAGGGCGGGTTGGTGGAATCGACGCGCGAACCCGCAGCGGCGTTGTCGAAGGCGGCCTGGGAGCGTTGGCTGGGATCGACGCAGGCGACGTCGCCGGGGAAGGCCTCGCGCCAGACATAGCCCATGGCGCACGTGTTGGCGCCATACAGGCACGACTGGGCCGCCGCACCCCGAACGAGCGGGCGTCCGACCGCCGCCGCCAGCGCCGCGGCGCCGCCGGCCTGGGCGAGGCGAGTGACGACGCGCCGGCGGGATGCCTTGGCGCCGAACCGAACCGCGAGCGCATCGAACGTCTTGCTGTCCATCGCAGAGCCTCCTGCACGGGTGTTCGCATCCCTGGCCGCGCCATCGCGCGGCCACATCCAGAGCATGGACCTCGCCGGTTCTCCGCACATGGAGAGAACTACCCGTTTCGCGTCTCCGGACAGGCGGGAAAAGTACGTAGGTAGGCTGACATTCTGTACATCTGGCACTGAGGCGTCCCCGAAAACTGATCCAGGAATAAAGGGGGGCCTCCGGGGCGAACGAGCCCAAGGACGACACGATGCGCAAGAGCCAGTTCAGTGACGAGCAGATCGTCGGCATTCTGAACGAGCATGCAGTCGGCGAGCGGGTAGGGGTCTTGCGCCGACGCCTTGGCGTCAGCCAGCAGACGCTTTATCGCTGGCAAGCCAGGTACGACGGCTTGGGTGGTGGGTCATTTGGGTGCGCGTCAAGTTGTTGCGGCACGGTCGCCGGTCGGGGCACGGCATGCCGTGCCCGATCGGCGTGGACGCCGCAAAACGTTGGCGCGCACCCGGTCATTTTGCGCGCTTGACGCGGGATCAGCCGCTCCGTATCGTGCCGTCAACGGCCTTGCCGCGCCAACGAAAGGACCCGGCCGTGGAAGGAGCACGGTTCGATTCGCTCGCCAAGGTGATGGTCGCTCCCCGCAACCGCCGCCGCCTCGTGGTCGGCCTGCTTAGCGGTGCGCTTAGCCTGGTCGGGTTGGGGCAAGCCGACGCTGCCGCTGTCTGCCGAGGCGTGGGCAGCCGCTGCCGCCGAAACGCGAACTGCTGCTCCGGTCACTGCGCGAAGGTCGCCACGGGCGGCCGCGTCTGCCGCTGCCGCGCGGCGAGGGACTGCCCGGCGGGCCAAACCTGCTGCGGCGGAGTCTGCAAGGGGGCGACCAACGCGCCGTGCAGCGTGGACGGCGACTGCTGTAGCGCGAGTTGCGGATCTATGGACCTCGGAAATGTGTGCTGCCCCGTCTGCCCGAGCGGGTGCTTCTGCGGCGTCAGCGTGGACCAGGGAAACCTCTGCACAAACGGGGAACTCTCCGGCCGCTGCATCGACAGCACCGAATGCCAGTCGACGGAAGCCTGCTTTGGGGGCGTCTGCATCACGACCTGCCCGCCCTTGGCCTAGGCGACCACGCGCGGCGCGATCGTCGGCGTGCGCGACGCACACCGACCCACGACCACTGAGCCGCAGTCCAGACAAAATCCTGCCGAGGGGGGCACGGCATTCGTGAGCGGTCTCTTTCAATCGCTCCAGGAGCCTCTCGTCCCTGTGGGGAGCGCGGGGTGGGGGCGCTCGTCAGTGAGCGATGCTCCGCCGCATGGCGAGCAATCCCAAAAGCAACGCCGCCAGTGTCGTGACGACGAGGACCAGCGCATCCCAGGCCAGTCGATCGGCCGAACTGTAGAAGACCGCCATTTGCAGCGCGTGCGTCCCGTAACTGAGCGGGATGAACGCGGAAACGGCCTGCAGCCAGTCGGGGTCGAACGCCAGCACGCCGACGCCCCCGCCGAGGAAAAAGAGGTAGATGGCGGTGACGATGGCCAGCGTCGTCACCGGCTGGATGCGCTGCACCAGCGCGCCCAACGCGACCCCGAGCGCCGCGCTCAGCAGCGCGACCAGCGCGACGATCAGCAGCGTCGACAGCCAGTAGACGCCCTCCGGCCGCGTCCAGCCGAGCGCATAGCCGAGACCGAGCACCATCAGACCGAGGCCGAAGGTGGTGACGAAGCCCGCCAGCACCTTGCCGCCGACGATGACGCCGCGCGCCACCGGCGCGAGGAGCAATTCTTTCGCCGTGCGCGATTCCCATTCGCGCGCGGTCGCGAGGCCGCTCGAGACCAGCCCGCCGAGCATCAGCAGCAAGATGATGGTCGGCAGCACGTCGTATTGCACGAAATCGACGTCCCGGGAGCGCAAATCCCGCTCCTGCATCGTCACCTTGATCGGGCTGGACGAGCCTTGCGCGGCGTAGAACTGCGTGATCGCGTCGGGCACGGAACGGCGGATGTCGTTGGTGAAGTCGAGATTCAGATTGTTGACCTCGACGTCGATCGGCGCCGGCTGGCCCGCCGCGACGCGCTCGGAAAAATCGGACGGGATGGTGATCGCCGCGACCACGCTCAGGTTCTTGAGCAGCGCCTCGGCTTGCGCTTCGGTGGCGACGTCGGTCAGGCGAAAGACATCGGCGTCATGAATGATCTGCGCCATTTGCGCGCCGTTCGCGCCCCGGTCGAGTTGGACCAGCGCGACCGGACTACGGCCGACCGCGGCCGCGCCGAGATATTCGACCAGCAGGAACATGAGCGGCGGCGCCACGGTGGCCATGACGTTCGCCGGCTGACGAATCCAGATGCCCAGATCCTTGCGGATCAACGCCCAGAGCGGGCGAACGACGCCGCTCGTCATGCGATCTCCTCCGGGCCGCTCAGTGCTCGACCGCGCCGCGCTGCAACGCCAGCGCCGCCGCCGCGAAGAGGGCGAGCGCGTAGGCGCCGAGCGCCAGCGTGTCGCCCGCGACGCCGATCGTGTTCAGGTCGAAGCCGTGAAACGCGTGCTGCTGCAATGCGATCGCGTAGTAGAACGGAAAGAGCCGCGCGATCGTCTGCACGGCGGGCGTGTCGAACGAAATCGGTCCGAACGAACCGCTCAGAAAGAAGATCGGCATCGACAGCCCGAGCGCCAGCGCCGCCACCGGTTGCCGCCGCTTGAGGAGCGCGCCGAGCAACGTGCCGTAGGCGACGAAGACGAGCATCGTCAACAGCGTCGCCCAGATCGCTTCGCCCCAATGCGCTGGTCGAACGCCGACGACCCCGATCACGACCGCCAGCACCAGCGCGACCGCCGCCAGATTCAGCGCGCAGGCGCCCAGCATCTTGCCGACCATGATCGCCCAGCGACTGCCCGGCGACAGCAGCAGTTCCTTGATCGTGCCGTTTTCCCATTCTTTCGCCGTGGCGATCCCGGCTTGCAGCACGCCGCCGACCATGATGCCGATGACGATGATCGAAACGGACAGATAGGGAATGTAATCGGTGTCCTGGGGATGCCAGTCGATTTCGCGCGGCGTCACCGTCACCAGATTGGGATCGGCCTGGGCGTAGAACGACGTGATCGACAGCGGAATCGCCCGGCGGATGTCGTTGGTGAAATCGGTGTTGAGATTGTTGATTTGCACGCCGATCTGAACCGGCTGATTCGTATCGACGCGCGCGTCGAAATCGGCCGGGATCGTGACGACGGCGACGATCTTCCCCTCGTCGAGCAGCGCGTTCGCTTCGTCGGCGCCGGCGACGCGCAACCGGAACGAATGGGCCGCGCCCATCGCTTCGTACAACTGCTGGGCGCGCGGTCCCTGGTCGAGCATCACGACCGCCGTCGGCGCGTTGCTGCCGGCGATGAAGAGCAGACTCATCAGGATGAGAAAGTTGACCGGCACGATGACGCTGACGAAGGTGAAGGCGCGTTCGGTCAGGGCGCTGCGGACGTCCTTTTTGGCGCAGGCCCAGATCACGCGCAAGTGCTGGACGATGGCGGACATCGGCGGCGCCTCCTAGTCGCGCAGGGCGCGGCCGGTCAAGCCGAGGAAGATTTCATCCAGCGTGGGTTCGCGGACGGCGATGCTGCGGATTTCGCCTTCGCGCGAGACGATGTTGATGACCCGCGGCATGACGTCGTGCATCCCCTGCGTCGTGATCGTCAGGCGGGCGCCGTCCTGCGCGACCTCTTGCACGCCGTCGAGGCGCACGATTTCGTCGACGGTCGGCAGGGGGCGGTCGCTTTCCAGTTCGATGACGCTGCCGCCGTGGATTTGCTTGAGATGGGCGGGCGT